>JACCZR010000176.1 GCA_013695855.1 Thermoleophilaceae bacterium | reverse complement strand
AGGGGTATCTCGCGTGCCATCTGAGTTCTCTACTGGGTGGTATGCGGGCAGAAAAAAGGCCCATGCAGGGCCCGGTGCTGCGCAGGGCTGTGGCCCGGGGCCGTATCTATCGGTAGAAGGTCTCCATCGAAGTTGCTGAACGGCCCCCGACAACTGGCTAGCAGGAGCGCCGGACCGACCAGCGAGAGTAGCAGAGGAAAGCCGCTGTTTGAGGCCCTAGAGGATGGCGAACGGGGTGTCGGATCACCCCGGGGATATCGCGGTTCGTGCAGTCCACGGGGAGAGAAGCCGCCGCGCGTGCGCCATGATCTCGCGGGGTGGCGGCCAGGGACACGACCACACCCTCCCCGGCGCTCGGCCTGGCGATCACCGTGCTGGGCATCGCCGCGGGCGTCATGCTCGTGGCGACCCTGTTCATGACGATCACGTCGGTCGACGTGGCCAGCGGCTCCTGCGAGGTCATCAACGATGCCAACCCCGCGCTCGCCGAGCGCTGTGAGCTCAGCGGCTTCGAGCGCCACGGCCCGGCGTTCGCGCTGCTCGGACTTCTCTGCGTGGCGATGGCGGTGGGCGCCGGCTTGGGCGCCAGCCGGCCTGCCGCGGCCGCCTTGGTCGCGATCGGCGTGGTGGCGGTGGTGATCACCCTGGCCAGCGACTTCCCCGAGAGCGCCGAGACCGGAGCCATCGGCCGAAGCTTCGAAGGCGCGAGAGGCTCGAAGGGAATCGGCCTGTACCTGGAGCTCGTGGCGGGCGTCCTGGCCGCGGGCGGCGGCATGATCAGGCTGGCGAACCCGCGCCGGTAGGGCCGCGGATCGCTGGTTGCGGCGGTCCGAGAAGCGAGCCTGGCACAGAAGAGGTCGCCGAAGCCTGCTTCGCAGGTGAGGCGCCGAGTAATCGGGGGGTGTGCCGCCGCGCTGCGGCGGCTGCAGGGGGCGGAGCCCCCTGGACGCCTATCGCGCCGCTGCTACCAGCGGTAGTGGGCGAAAGCCTTGTTCGCCTGCGCCATCCGGTAGATGTCGTCCTTGCGCTTGTAGGCCAGGCCCTGCTGAGACTGGGCGTCAAGGAGCTCTCCCGCGAGGCGCTCGGCCATCGTCTTCTCGCGGCGGTTGCGCGCGAACTCGACCAGCCAGCGGACGGCGAGGGTGCGGGCGCGGCGCTGGGGCACCTCGACCGGAACCTGGTAGGTGGCGCCTCCGACGCGCCGGGAGCGCACCTCCAGCACCGGCGTCAACTGCTTGATCGAGTCTTCCAGGGAGGGCACGACGTCCTGGTTGGAGCGGCGGGACAGGATCTCGAGGGCGTCGTAGACGATCTGCTCCGCCAGCGACTTCTTGCCCGAGACCATCACCTTGTTGATGACCTGCTGGACCAGGCGCGAGCCGTGGACGGCGTCGGGGTCGATCGGGCGGGAGCCCGAGGCGGCGCGGCGGGGCATCCCCTACTTGGCCTTCGTGCCGTACTGCGAGCGAGCCTTCCTTCGCTCGCTCACGCCCGACGCGTCGAGCGTTCCACGCACAACCTTGTAGCGCACACCCGGCAGATCCTTGACCCGGCCACCGCGCACGAGCACCACCGAGTGCTCCTGGAGGTTGTGGCCCTCGCCCGGGATGTAGACGGTGACCTCCATCTGGTTGGTCAGCCGCACGCGCGCGACCTTGCGCAGCGCCGAGTTCGGCTTCTTGGGGGTTACGGTGAAGACCCGCGTGCAGACCCCGCGCCGCTGAGGGGCCGCCACCCGGCGCTTGCGCCCCTGGCCGGACTTCAGCCCGGGAGTCGAGATCTTTTTCTTGGGGCGGTTGCGGCCCTTGCGGACGAGCTGATTGGTGCTTGGCATGCGGCTGGCGATGGTAGCAACGGACCCGCTTCAACTCGCAAAGGGCGCTTTTCCGACCTACACTCAAGTCTTGGCGCAATACCACACGGATGGCAAGGGCGCGAGCTGCGCATCGGGCGGGACGCCCTCGGAGCCGGCAGGTCGCGGCTCCCGCGACGAGTTCCTGCATGGCCCGGCGCTCGGCTCGCTGTTCGTGGCCGGAGCGGTGCTGGCGCTCGGATGGCTCGTCCTCGTCAGCCCCGGAGAGCAGGTCGACGAGCTGGGGCTTGCGGTCACCGCGGGGGTCACGCTGGCCCTCGGCGCCGTGTTGGTGCTCGCCGCCCGGCGGATGCCCGACTGGTGGTTCCACGGAGTCGGGGCGTTCGGCACGATCCTGATCACCGCCGGAGTTGCCTTCACCGGCGACGGCGCGAGTGTCGCCGCCCTCTTCTACGTCTGGGTCGGGCTCTTCGTCGGCTCCTTCTCGGCCCGCGGTGCCGCGGCGGCCCACGTGGCCTTCGCTGCCGTTATGTACGCCGCCGTCCTGATCGCGGAGCATCCGGGCATGCCCGCCGCGGGCTGGTGGGTCGTGATCATCGGGATGACGGCCATGACCTGCCTGTTCGTGTGGACGCTGCGTGCGCGCGTGCGTCAGGCAGATGTCGGGGGCCTCGCGCATCGACCTCGTCACCGGGCTGCTCAACCGCCGCGGATTCCAGGAGTACCTGGACTCCGAGCTCGCTCGCGCCCGGCGCTCGGGTGCGAAGGTGAGCATGGTAGTCGGGGATGTCGACCACTTCGGCGAGCTGGTCCGCCGCCTGGGCTCCGACGCCGCTGAGCTGGCCCTCGAGCGCACCGGCGGCGCGCTGGAGCAGGCCAAGCGCAAGATGGACGCCGCCGCGCGCATCGGCGGCCAGGAGTTCGCCTTCGTCTTGCCGGACACCGACGAACACGGCGCCTACGTGGTCGCCGAGCGGCTACGGGCGGGGGTCACGGAGGGCACCGCGGACCTGCAGATGCCGGTCAACGTCTCCTTCGGGGTGGCCTGCTTCCCCGAGCACGGGGAGACCGGCGAGGAGCTGCTGACCGCCGCCTGCCAGGCCGTCGCCGCGGCCAAGCAGCTCGGACGCGACCGCACGGTGATGCACAGCCCGGAGATCGGCGCCATCCTCGCCGAGCGCCGCGGCCGCGCCGACCGCGAGAGCGAGGTGCACCTGGCCACGATCCTGATCCTCGCCGAGGCGCTCGACATCCGCGACACCGGCACAGCCCGGCACTGCCAGAGCGTGGGCCGCTTCGCCTCGGCAATGGCCGCCGAGCTCGGCCTCCCGGCCGGTGCGATGGAGCGCGTGCGCCTAGCCGGGATCCTCCACGACGTGGGCAAGATCGGTGTTTCGGACGCGATCCTGCGCAAGCCCGGGCCGCTCACGTCCGAGGAGTGGGAGGAGATGCGCCGCCATCCCGAGATCGGTGCCCGCATCCTGACCACCACCGCCTTCGACGACATCCGAGGCTGGGTGCTCAGCCACCACGAGCGCCCCGACGGCGCCGGCTACCCCAGCGGGTTGCAGGGCGACGAGATCTCGCTCGAGTCGCGCATCCTCGCGGTGGCCGACGCCTACGAGGCCATGACCGCCGACCGTCCCTACCGCGCGGCGATCGGAGTTGAGGCCGCCAAGAAGGAGCTGCGCGTCAACGCGGGCACGCAGTTCGACCGCCGCGTGGCGAACGCCTTCCTCGAGTGGCTGGAGCGCCGGCCGCCGGGGGAGCGCGAGCCGAGCGCCACGGCGATCGAGCTTGGAGTCGGGCAGCCGAGGACCTCCTCGATCCCGCCGCTCAACGAGGAGTAGCGACTCGGGTGGGCCGGCTGGACGCCGGGCGGGCTTAGGCGCAGGCCGCGGGCTCAGGCTGGGGCCGCCGGCTCAGGCTCGGGCGAGCTGTGCGTTCGGAGCGCGAAGCGGCGCCGGCGTGAGCGCCGCGGCCACGATAACCAGCACGAAGGCCACGCCCTGCACGACGATTCCGACCGGGTCGCTCGGCATCGGGTCGCCGAAGACGAGGATGCCGCCCGAGATGGCCGAGACGTTGGCGGCGGCGCTGGTGAGGGTGATGACCGGGACGGCCTCACCCTTCTGCAGGCCGCGCGCCGAGGCGTAGAAGGCAATGATCGAGGCTAGGACGCAGGTGGCCAGCCAGGGCGAGACCAGCCCGGCGAGGCCGGAGTCGCCCACCGCGCCGGTGAGTGCCTTGATGGCCACGTCGGAGACGCCGAAGAGGATGCCGGCGGCGACGCCCAGCAGCACGCCGTGGTGCTGGTGGTTGCCGAGCCCCGGTGAGAAGACCAGGAAGGCACCCACGGCCAGGAGGCTTGCCTCGAAGGCGATCATCCCGGCCACCGAATAGCTCGAGCTGTCGCCGGCGTGGCTCGGAAGAGTGATCGTGAGCAGCACGAGGCCGAGCGCGGTGAAGCCCACGCCCATCCACTGGCGCCGTCCCAGCGAGCATCCGAACCAGCGCTCGGCGAGGACGGTGAGGAAGACCAGCCCACCCGAGAGCACGGCCTGGACCACCGAGAGCGGTGCGAGCGCAAGCGCGCCCACGTGGAAGCACCAGGCCACCACGGCCACGGCCCAGCCGATCGCGAACCACTTGGAGTGAAAGAGCGCCGCGGCGGTACGCAGCGGATGGCGCAGGGTTACCGGCGGCGCCTCGCGGGCGCCCCTGTGCTTGAGGAGGAAGCTCAGGTTGGTGATCAGCGCGCTGAAAAGCGCGAAGAGTATGCCGAGCTGAAGGGTCATGGGGAAGGAGGGAGAGACGGGGGGTTCGCAACCGCTCTTCGGCCTATCGGCCCCCGCGCCTGCCGCTTGACGAGCCAAGCGTCCAGATCGGTAACCCGTCCAGTCGAAGATGAAGGTTGGGTCTACCCGCTGTTACGGCAAAGCCAAACCGGCCCGCCCCCAATGAAGGCGGGCCGGAAGCCGTTCACCGGAGACTGGACGTCGAGCGTTGGTCGGCACCGCGGGCATGGATGCCCGCGAAATTACCGGAGACCGGAGGTCGAGCTCGGGTCGGAACCGCGGGCATGGATGTCCGCCGAGGTATCTACTACTTGGTGTCGTCCCCGCCGTCGCTCGGAGGACGGAGGTCCGCCAGCTCCTCGCCGAGCCCGACGTCGGAGCCGTTGCCCCCATCGCCCAGGCCGAAGCCCTCGAGCTCCCCGTCCTCGGTGAGGCCGAGCTCGGCAGCAAGGTCGGAGTCGTCGAGCAGGCCCAGCTCCTCGGGCCCGGGTCGGCTGATCGGCTCGGTCGGCTCGATCTCCAGACGGCGGTAGCGCTTGAGGCCGGTGGCCGCGGGGATGAGCTTGCCGATGATCACGTTCTCCTTGAGCCCGTAGAGGCGGTCCGTCTTGCCCTCGAGTGCGGCGTCGGTGAGCACCTTGGTGGTCTCCTGGAAGGAGGCCGCCGACAGGAAGGAGTCGGTGGCCAGGGACGCCTTGGTGATGCCGAGGATGATCTCCTCGAACTGGGCCTTCTCGCTCTTGGCCTTCTGGAGCTCGGCGTTCGTGCGCGTCATCTCGTGGCGGTCGACGAACTGGCCCGGGAGGTAGGTGGTGTCGCCCTTCTGGTCCACCCGGACCTTCTTCATCATCTGTCGCACGATGATCTCGATGTGCTTGTCGTCGATGTCCACGCCCTGGGAGCGATAGACCCTCTGCACCTCGGCCACCAGGTAGACCTCGGTGTCGGTGCGGCCGCGGATGGACAGCAGCTCGTGCGGGTAGATCGAGCCCTCGTTGAGCTGGTGACCGGACTTGATCTGCTCGCCCTCCTCCACGAAGAGGCGCGTGCGCGTGGGGAACGAGTAGGCGTGCTCCTCGCCTGAGGCGTCGGTCACGGTGACCTTGAGCGCCTTCTCGGTGCGCTCGATCGACGCCGTGCCGTCGGTCTCGGCCAGGTTGGCCAGGCCCTTGGGCTTGCGCGCTTCGAACAGCTCCACCACACGCGGGAGGCCCTGGGTGATGTCCAGGCCCGCCACGCCGCCGGTGTGGAAGGTGCGCAGCGTGAGCTGGGTGCCTGGCTCGCCGATGGACTGGGCGGCGATGATCCCCACCGCGTCGCCGATGGCGACCACCTTGCCGGTGGCGGGCGCCACGCCGTAGCAGCGCTGGCAGATGCCGGTGTCGGCCTCGCACTTCAGCGCCGAGCGAACCGGCACCGGTGCCTGCTCGCTTCCGTACCCCTCGACCGCCTCGGCGGCGTGGGCGCCGGTGATGAGCTGGCCCTTTTCGATCAGCGAGCGGCCGCGCTTGGTCTTGAACCCCCCGGCCGCGAAGCGCCCGTGCAGGTTGTTGTTGACCTTGCCGTCGTCGCGCAGCAGCGGCATCTCGATGTACTCGGCGGTGCCGCAATCCTCCTCGCGCACGATCACGTCTTGGGCGACGTCGACCAGGCGCCGGGTGAGGTAGCCCGAGTCGGCCGTGCGCAGCGCGGTGTCGGCGAGGCCCTTACGGGCGCCGTGGGTCGAGATGAAGTACTCGAGCACGGTCAGGCCCTCCATGAAGTTGGCCTTGATCGGGCGCTCGATGATCTCGCCCTTCGGGTTGGCCATGAGCCCGCGCATGCCCGCCAGCTGGCGGATCTGCTTGAACGAGCCACGGGCGCCGGAGTTGGCCATCATGAAGATCGAGTTCAGGTGGTGCAGGTTGTCCTGCATCGCCTGACCGACCTCCTCGGTGGCGGCGGTCCACTTCTCGACGACGGCCTCCTTGCGCTCCTCGTCTGAGATGAGGCCCATGTCGTAGTTGTCCTGGACCTCGCCGACCTCGCCCTCGTAGCGGTCGAGGATCTTCGGCTTGTCAGGCGGGATCACGACGTCGTTCTTGGAGATCGTGATTCCCGCCTTGGAGGCGAAGTGGAAGCCGAGCTCCTTGAAGGCGTCGAGCACCAGCGCCGTGGCGTAGGGGCCGTGCATGTTCACCAGGCCCTGGATCACGTCGTTCATGTCGCGCTTCTTGAGCGGCTTGTTGACGAACTCGTACTCCGCTGGGTCGTAGCCCTCCTCGAGGCTCTCCTTAAGCGCGCGCTCGATGCGCTCGTTGAAGATGATCCTCCCGACGGTGGTGAGCACGTGCTCGCCGCCGTGCACGCGGCGGTACTCGGCCAGGTCGTGCAGGTTGACCATGCCGTGCTCGTAGGAGAGCGTGGCCTCCTGCGCCGAGCGGAAGACGTGCGGGCGCCTGCCCAGCCGCTTCTCGTCCCACTTGCCACCACGCTCCTTCTCGCGCAGCTCGGCGAGCTCGTCCTCGTCCGGCCCGTAGGTCAGGTAGTAGGCGCCCAGGATCATGTCCTGGGTGGGCGTGGCCAGCGGCTGCCCGTGAGCCGGCGACAGGATGTTGTTCGACGAAAGCATCAGCAGCCGCGCCTCGGCCTGGGCCTCCGCGGACAGCGGCAGGTGGACGGCCATCTGGTCGCCGTCGAAGTCCGCGTTGAAGGCGTGGCAGACCAGCGGGTGCACCTGGATCGCCTTGCCCTCCACCAGCTGCGGCTCGAAGGCCTGCAGCCCGAGGCGGTGGAGCGTCGGAGCGCGGTTGAGCAGCACCGGGTGCTCCTGGATGACCTCCTCGAGGACGTCCCAGACCTCCGGGATCATCGAGTCGACCAGCTTCTTGGCCGCCTTGATGTTCTGGACGGACTTGCGCTCGACCAGCCGGGCCATGATGAACGGCTTGAAGAGCTCGAGGGCCATCAGCTTGGGCAGGCCGCACTGATGGAGCTTCAGCGAGGGACCGGCCACGATGACCGAGCGCCCCGAGTAGTCCACGCGCTTGCCGAGCAGGTTCTGGCGGAAGCGGCCCTGCTTGCCCTTGAGCATGTCGCTGAGCGACTTCAGCGGGCGATTGCCCGGCCCGGTGACCGGGCGGCCGCGACGGCCGTTGTCGAACAGGGCGTCGACGGCCTCCTGGAGCATCCGCTTCTCGTTGTTGACGATGATCTCGGGCGCGCCGAGGTCGAGCAGCCGCTTCAGCCGGTTGTTGCGGTTGATGACGCGGCGGTAGAGGTCGTTGAGGTCCGACGTGGCAAAGCGCCCGCCGTCCAGCTGCACCATCGGGCGAAGCTCCGGCGGAATCACCGGCACGGCCTCGAGGACCATGTCCTCGGGCTTGTTGGTGGAGTGGATGAAGGCGGAGACAACCTTCAGCCGCTTCACGGCGCGCGACTGCTTCTGGCCCTTTGCCGTCTTGACCTGGTCCTCGAGCTCCTCGCGCTCGGCGTCGAGGTCGACCTGCTCGAGCAGGTCGCGAACCGCTTCGGCGCCCATGCCGCCGCGGAAGTACTCGCCGAAGCCGTAAGGAGAGCCGAAGCGCTCCTTGAGCTCGCGGAAGAGCGTCTCGTCGGAGATGACGTCCTTGGGGCCCAACGTCTGGAAGAGGTCCCACACCTGGCGCATCCGCTCGGCGGCGTCCTCGATGTAGGCCTCGGTGTCGGCGATGTCGGCGTCGAAGGTCTTGCGCAGGTCCTTTTCGAGCTTCTGGCGCTCCTCGTCGGAGATCTTCGTGATGTCGATCTCCAGGGACTCCGACCACAGCAGGTCGTCGTCGGAGAACTTCGCCTCGCTCCCCGTCTGCAGGTACTGCAGGCGCCGCCCGAGCGAGTCGCGCAGCTCGCCCACCCGCTCGGCCTTCTCGTTGTCGTAGGCCTCGATGACCCGGTCGGCCTCGCCCTGCAGGGTCGGGATGTCCTTTTCGCGGGCCGCGTCGTCGACCCAGGTGACCATGGAGGCCGCGAAGTAGAGGACCTTCTCGAGCTCCTTGGGAGCCATGTCGATCAGATAGCCGATGCGGCTGGGGACGCCCTTGAAGAACCAGATGTGGCTGACCGGGGCGGCCAGGTCCACGTGCCCCATGCGCTCCCGGCGCACCTTGGAGCGCGTGACCTCCACGCCGCAGCGCTCGCAGACGATCCCCTTGTAGCGGACGCGCTTGTACTTGCCGCAGTAGCACTCCCAGTCCTTGGTGGGACCGAAGATGCGCTCGCAGAAGAGCCCGTCCTTTTCGGGCTTCAGCGTGCGGTAGTTGATCGTCTCCGGCTTGGTGACCTCACCGCTCGACCACGACCGGATCTGCTTCGAGGACGCCAGGCCGATCGAGATGGCATCGAAGTTGTTTATGTCGATCATCAGGCGCTCCCGTCACTTTCGATCATCTCTTTGTCCTGCTCGGCCTTGGTTTCGGAGGTCTGCCCGCCGTCGCCCTCGGCCTCGACCTTCTCCTCGGTCTCATCGGCCGCCTGGCCGTCGGTGGCCCGGACTCCCGAGAGGTCGATGCCCAGCTCCTCGGCCGCGCGCAGGAGGTCGTCGTCCTCGTCGCGCATCTCGACGCCCCCGCCCTCCTCGGAGCGGACGTCCACGTCGAGGGCGAGCGACTGCATCTCCTTGAGCAGCACCTTGAAGGACTCGGGGATCGAAGGCTCGGCGATGTTCTCGCCCTTGACGATCGCCTCGTAGGCCTTCACGCGCCCGACGGTGTCGTCGGACTTGATGGTGAGCATCTCCTGGAGGGTGTACGCCGCGCCGTAGGCCTCGAGCGCCCAGACCTCCATCTCACCGAAGCGCTGGCCGCCGAACTGCGCCTTGCCGCCCAGCGGCTGCTGGGTGACCAGCGAGTAGGGGCCGGTGCTGCGGGCGTGGATCTTGTCGTCCACGAGGTGGAGCAGCTTCAGGATGTACATGTATCCGACGGTGACCCGCTCCTCGTAGGGCTCGCCGGTGCGGCCGTTGAAGAGAGCCACCTTGCCCGAGGCCGACATGCCCCACCTCGAGGACGGCACCCCCGTGGACGTGATCCTCAACCCGCTCGGCGTGCCGAGCCGCATGAACATCGGCCAGATCCTGGAGACCCACCTCGGGTGGGCCGCGGGCAACGGCTGGTACGACGACGGCTCGCCCGGCTACAAGCACGCCCAGGGCAACGGCGGTCGCGTGAACATCGCCACCCCGGTGTTCGACGGCGCCACGCTCGAGGACGTGGACGAGGCGCTGGTGCGCTGGCAGGAGGAGCACGCCGACCGCGGCATCGACCTCGGCGTGGACACCGGTGAGATCCCGGGGCGGCGCTCCACCGGCAAGGCCAAGCTCTACAACGGCCGCTCCGGCGAGCCCTACGAGGAGACCGTCACCGTCGGCTACATGTACATCCTGAAGCTGCTCCACCTCGTGGACGACAAGATCCACGCACGCAGCACGGGCCCCTACTCGCTGGTCACCCAGCAGCCGCTGGGCGGCAAGGCGCAGTTCGGCGGCCAGCGCTTCGGCGAGATGGAGGTGTGGGCGCTGGAGGCATACGGCGCCGCGTACACGCTCCAGGAGATGCTCACGATCAAGTCCGACGACACGGTCGGCCGCGTGAAGGCCTACGAGGCGATCGTGAAGGGCGAGAACATCGCCGAGCCCTCCATCCCGGAGTCGTTCA
>JACCZR010000161.1 GCA_013695855.1 Thermoleophilaceae bacterium | reverse complement strand
GGCGATCTACGCCCGTGGCGGCCCCGGCGGCCTGCTCGGAGCTGCCGAAGCGGATGGCTGCGGGCAGCTTCGGCTCGTGAGCGGAGCACCATTGCCCGTCGCGTAAGGGTGCGGCGCGGCAGGGCTGGCCGGCGCGGTTGGTCCCTTCGCAGTGGCGATCCCTCACACTGAGGAATGGTAAGCGAGCGGGCGGATGGACACCAGCTCCCTCAGACCGCAGTAGCTACGAGGACAGGACCCGCTGCTTTGCTGCGTCGAACTCCTCGGGCGTGAGGATGCCCTTGTCCCGGAGCAGGTCGGGGTTCGCGAGCACTGCGAGAAAGCGGATCGAGCTGCTCGGCTTTCCCCGCGAGTCTTTCGCCGCCCCGCCCTCGGCCGAAGGTACCTCGCGGGTACGTGCGGACGCTCACGGCTGCCCTCGCATGGTCGGCTCATCGGAGGGGGCCAGGGCGACGGTTTCGCTCTGCGAAGCGGAACGGGCGACCTTCGGTGCTCACGTTCGGAGAACGGGTGCGAGCGCCTGATTCGGCCTGTCACGCCGGAGGTCGCCGGTTCGAGTCCGGTCGCTCGCGTAGCCGTTTTGCCCGTTTCTAAGCTCGCCTTGGACGACCGTGCGCCCGAGCGGTGAGACCCCCAAGGGGCTACCGCCGTTTGGGCCGCTTAGGGTTCTTCGGCGGGCCGATCCGCGTCCGCCGGCGGGGTCCACTCGAACGGCTTCCGTGGACCACCAGCGCCTGGAGAAGGCAGGCCGAAGACATCTCCGTGGAGCGGGTTGTCCGGTGTGAACCTGACCTCTCGGCCCCGCCCGTTGCCCTGCTTGCGGGGCTTGTCCCGGACCTGGCCGTGACCCTGCTTGCGGGGCTTGTCTCGGACCTGGCCGTGACCCTGCTTGCGGGGCTTGTCCGGTGCCTGGGCGTTGTCGGGGGGCTGGGCAGAGACTTGTGTCGGGCCCTTGCCTTGGGGTGGGCTGTTGTTCTGGGCCTGGGCAGTGTTTCTGGGCCCGGGCGGTGTTCTGGGCCCGGGCGGTGTTCTGGGCCCGGGCTCTGTTCGGGTCGTGGCCGCTCCTGGCCTTCTCCTGACCGCTGTCCCTGACGGGTCGGCGCCCGGGGTTTTGGGCTCGCGTCGGTTTCGAAGCCTCCGGGGCGTGCCTTGTGGCCTGGGAGTGGGAGCGAGGCTTTGCTGAGGAGGGGGACACATCCGCGTCCGCGGCCGGCCCCAATAGGGCGCCACCGAAAGCCGTCGCCATGGCAGCCGTGGCCATGACGTTTGCCGCCCGTGGCCGCCTGCGCGGGAGACAACCCGCCACCCACCCACGAGGCGAGCCTCGGGCGGGCGTTGACCAGAATCGTCCAGTAGGTGAGCGGCCGCCTCCCGGAGTAGCAGGAACGGAAGGCGCGCACCGCTTCGGGGTCGAGCTGGGTGCCGGCCTCTGTCGCGAGGATATCCAGCGCCTTCTTGTGCGCGTGCGCATGACGGTAGGGCCGCGTCGAGGTGATCGCATCGAAGGTGTCTGCGACCGCGAGGATGCGCGCACCGATTGGAATTGCCTCGCCAGCCAGCCGATCCGGGTAGCCGGTGCCATCCAACCGCTCGTGGTGGTGGCGGACCATCGCGGTCAGCTGGTCGTCGCCGAGGGTCGAGACCATCACCGCACCTTCCACCGGGTGGCGCTTGATGATCGCGTACTCCCCGTCGGTGAGCTTGCCATCCTTGTGGAGCACCGTGATCGGCGTCTCCACCTTCCCCACGTCGTGCATCGCCCCGGCCGCACGGATCTTGGCGACCTCCTCGCGCGACAAGCCCATCCGCTTCGCGATGTTCGAGGCGTAGCGGGCGACACGCCGGGAGTGGCCGTGGGTATAGGGGTCTTGGGCTTCGAGGCCGGAGGTGAGCTGGGTCAGCAGACCGGCCTTCTGCTCGTTTGTGAGGTGCCCGCCCGAGACGGCCTGTGGCCGCCCCGTCGTGAGTCCGAGCACGTCAGCCGCGGCGGTCAGGCGGTGCTCGCCGCGCCAGCGCTGTACCCACCCCCACAGCATGAGATCGCTGAAGAGGATGTCCCGCGAGTAAGTCCTCGTCTTCCAAAACGCCCCGCCGGCGTACGAGGCCAGGAGGGACATCGCAACGCCGATGGCCATCCCTGCCCAGACAGAAGTCACCACGCCCGACCTGCGCAGCCAGACGACCAGGAGCATGGGAACGCCCACCACGAGGAA
>JACCZR010000087.1 GCA_013695855.1 Thermoleophilaceae bacterium | reverse complement strand
CCTTTGCGCCCCACGGCCAGCACCACCGGCCCCGTGGCCCAATCTTCCGTTGCCACCGCCGGCGCTCCTGCCGGCGCGGTCGCCGCCCCCCAGGCGTCTCCGGGCGGGCGCACCTTCCGCTCGCCGGGCTCGACCCGCGGAGGCCGTGGGGACCCGCAACAGACCCCGGACACCACCGGGGGCGGGGGAGCTTTCCCCACCCCGGACCTCGGCCGGTCGCAGACGAGCCTCGGTGAGACCACCCAGGAGATCACCGACGACGTGGGCCGCGTGGTCGACGGCGTCGACCCCCGCCTGGGCGAGACGGTCAAGGGGCTCGGCAACACCACCGGGCAGCTGGTCGACGGCCTGACCGGCGGCTTGAACGGGGCCCGCTAAGCCCTTCGGCCCACGCTCTCCAGCACGAAGCGCCGCGACAGGTCCTGGATCTCCATGTCGTGCTGCAGGGAGCGGTGGTGCCCGCCGGGCACGATCACCAGCCGCTTGGGCTCGTGAGCAGCCGCGTGCAGCTCCTCGCTGACGGTGTAGGGAACGCGCTCGTCGCCCTGCGCGTGCAGAAGGAGCAGGCCGGTGTCGGGGCCCAGCTTCGTCACTGCATCGAACACGTCCTGGCGCTCGATCCAGCCGGCCACCGGCTCGCGGTCGACTCGCATCTCGTAGGCCTCGTCGGGCGAGCGCAGCAAGCGCGCCAGCCGCTCCTCGGGAGCGGGGCAGAGCGCCACCACCGCGGCGATCGAGTAGTCGAGCGCCGCCGCGTGGATGGCCTGCCAGCCACCCATGCTCGAGCCGCGGATCGCCACCTGCGGAGCGTGCTGGCGCACGAGGTCGCACATGGAGAGAACGTCGCCGAAGGCGGTGGGGCCGAACTCACCGGCCGAGCTGCCGTGGCCGCGGACGTCGTAGGTGAGCGCCACCAGCCCCGCGGTCCGCAGGTTGCGCGCGAAGTCGAAATGGCTCTCCTTGGCCGAGTCGGCCCCGTGCACGACCACCACGCCGGCGGGCGCGTCGCCCTCGGGGCGAAAGAGGGCGTACGAGAGCCCCTCGCGGGTGCCTAGCTCGGGCGGGGCCGGAGGGGCGTGCTTCATAATCGCGCCGCAACAATGGCAGCTGCACCGATGAACCCCAGAGCGAGCGGTGCTCGCCCGATCGACGAGAAGGCTGCGCTCCTTCGCGAGGGCCAAGGAGCGAGCGGTGCTCGCCCGATCAACGATCGGGCTGCGCTCCTTCGCTATGCCGGGCTCGAGCAGGTCCTGCCGCTGGGATCGCGCCTCAACGCGCGCGGGGCCCTGGAGGTGGGCGGCTGCGACGTGACCGAGCTCGCCCGCGAGCACGGCACGCCGGCCTACGTCTACGCCGAAGACGACATCCGTGCCCGTGCCCGTGCCTACCGCGAGGCCTTCGCGGCACGGACGAACCGCTTCGAGATCATCTACGCGAGCAAGGCCGCGCCGATCACCGCCGTCTACCGGCTGATGGCCGACGAGGGGCTGTCGTGCGATGTCGCATCGGGCGGCGAGCTGCACCTCGCCCTGGCCGGCGGATTCGCCCCCGACCGCCTCTACCTGCACGGCAACAACAAGACCGAGGCGGAGCTCCGCTACGCGGTCGAGCGGGGCGTGGGGACCATCGTGGTCGACTCCTTCGACGAGGTCGAGCGCCTGCGTCGCCTCGCTCCCGGCCAGCGCGTGATGCTGCGGGTCACGCCGGGCATCAAGCCCGACACCCACGAGAAGATCGCCACCGGCCAGGAGGACTCGAAGTTCGGCTTCGGCCTCGACGACGTGCCACGAGCCATCGCGGGCTGTGAGGCCGCCGGGCTCGAGCTCTGCGGGCTGCACGCCCACATCGGCTCCCAGATCTACGAGCTGTCGGTGTTGGAGCGCCTGGCCGAGGTGCTGGACGGCATGGGGGACTACCCGCTGCTCAATCTAGGCGGCGGACTCGGGATCGCCTACACCCCCGAGGACCGGCCGCCTTCGGTCGACGAGTACGCCGAGGCCCTGCTTTCTCGGGTGCCCGACGGCGTGACGGTCCTGTGCGAGCCAGGGCGCTCGCTGGTGGGCAACGCCGGGGTCACCATCTACACCGTGGGCACCGTCAAGGCAATCCCGGGCGTGCGCACCTACGTGGCCGTGGACGGGGGGATGAGCGACAACCTGCGGCCCATGCTCTATGCGGCCCGCTACGAGGCCCAGATCGCCGACCGCTTCGGTGGCTCGGACCTCTGCACGGTCGCAGGCATGCACTGCGAGTCCGGCGACATCCTGATCCGCGACGTCGAGCTCGACGACCCGCGGCCCGGCGACGTGCTGGTGATCCCCGCCACCGGCGCCTACGGGCACTCGATGGCCAACAACTACAACGCGATCCCGCGCCCGCCGGTGATCTTCTGCCGCGACGGCGCCGCGCGCGTGGTGGTCCGCCGTGAGACCTACGACGATCTGACCCTGCGTGACGCCTAGCCCCGGCGGCCGATCGGCGGATGCCGCCAGGTCCCCCTTTCGCGTCGGCCTCCTGGGGCACGGCACGGTCGGCGGCGCGTTTGCTGAGCTGGTCGAGGCCCGCGCGGACGCGATCGAGGCCGAGGTCGGGCGCCGTCCCGAGGTCTCCGGCGTGCTCACGCGCAGCCGCGGCGACTTCGCCGACATCCTCGCTCACAGCGATCTCGTGGTGGAGCTCATGGGCGGCACAGAGCCCGCCCGGGAGTATGTGCTGCGAGCCATGGGCGAGGGTCGTCACGTGGTCACCGCCAACAAGCAGCTGCTCTCCCAGTTCGGCGAGGAGCTCTTCGACGCAGCGCGCTCGAACGGGGTGCAGCTTCGATTCGAGGCTGCCGTGGCCGGCGTGGTGCCCGCCGTCCGCGTGATGGCCGAGAGCTTGGCCGCCGCCCATATCGAGCGGGTGCACGGGATCGTGAACGGCACAACGAACTTCATCCTCAGCGAGATGGCCCGCACCGGGGCCACCTACGAGGACTGCCTCAGAGAAGCGCAGCAACTCGGCTACGCCGAGGCCGACCCCACCGAGGACGTGAGCGGCCGGGATGCCGCGGCGAAGATGGCGATTCTCGCGCGGCTTGCCTTCGGGGCGGCGGTGCACATCGACCAGGTGCCACACGAGGGCATCGAGCACCTGACCGCCGAGGACATCGCCTATGCGCGTGAGCTCGGGCTGTCGTTGAAGCTGGTGGGCACTGCCGAGCGCGTCGGTGAGGGGATCGCGGTGGACGTGCACCCTGTGTTCCTCTACGGCGACCACCCG
Organism: Thermoleophilaceae bacterium; assembly: GCA_013695855.1. Taxonomy (GTDB): domain Bacteria; phylum Actinomycetota; class Thermoleophilia; order Solirubrobacterales; family Thermoleophilaceae; genus JACCZR01. The sequence continues at coordinate 3,822 of JACCZR010000087.1, read as the reverse complement.
CTGGCATCGGTCAACGGTGCGTTCAACGCGGTCACGATCGAGTCGCCGGCCATCACCGAGATCACGCTGAGCGGTCCGGGAGCGGGAGGCTCGCAGACCGCCTCCGCCGTTCTGGGCGACGTGGTCTCGGCCATGATCCCGCCTCCCTCGACGATCCCCCCGGCGGTGGACCTTCCGCTGGTCAGCGAGACCGAATCCTCGTTCTACATGCATCTCGAGGTGGCCGATCGGCCCGGTGTGCTCGCGCAGGTGGCGGAGATCCTGGGGCTGCAGGGCGTGTCGGTGCGCTCGGTGGTCCAGCGAGGCATGGGCGACGATGCCCGGCTGGTGATGGTGATGCACCCGGTCCCCGAGGGGCGGTTCCGAGCGGCGGTGGAGATGATCCGCCGGCTGGACTTCGTGCGCTCCGAGCCCCGGGTCATCAGGGTGCTCGAGGAGACGTTCGACCAGTAGTGGTGGCCTACGCCCCAACGAACGACGCCGCAGGGGCGTAGGCCACCACTGATGAGCCTATGGCGCTACGCCGACCGCCTGCCCGTCGAGCCGCTGGTGACGATGGGGGAGGGCGGCACGCCGCTGGTGCTCGCCGAGCATCTCTCGGAGCTCACCGGCTGCGAGGTGTGGCTCAAGGTGGAGGGCGCCAACCCGACGGGCTCCTTCAAGGACCGGGGCATGACCGTGGCGGTGTCGGCCGCGGTGCAGGAGGGCGCGGAGGTGGTGGTGTGCGCGTCGACCGGTAACACCGCTGCTTCGGCCGCCGCCTACGCGGCCCGGGCGGGGCTGCGTGGAGCCGTGATCGTCCCCGAGGGCAAGATCGCCACCGGCAAGCTGGCCCAGGCGCTGATGCACGGCGCGCGGGTGGTGGCGCTGCGGGGCAACTTCGACCAAGCGCTCGCGGTGGTGCGCGAGCTGGCGGCCCTGCATCCGGTCTCGCTGGTGAACTCGGTCAACGAGTACCGCATCGAGGGCCAGAAGACGGCGGCCTTCGAGGTGGTCGACTCCCTCGGCGAGGCGCCGGACGTGCTCTGCATCCCGGTGGGCAACGCGGGCAACGTCACGGCGTATTGGCGCGGCTTCTCCGAACTGGGCGACTCGCCCGCGCTGCACGGCTACCAGGCCGAGGGCGCCGCCCCGCTGGTGCACGGCGCGCCGGTCTCCCAGCCAGAGACGGTTGCCTCGGCGATTCGCATCGGCAACCCCGCCCGCTGGGAGGACGCGATGGGCGCGTTCACCTCGTCGCGAGGGGCGGTCAGGGCGGTCTCCGACGCCGAGATCTTGGACGCGTACACGCTCCTCGGCTCGCGCGAGGGTGTCTTCTGCGAGCCGGCCTCCGCCGCTTCGGTGGCGGGGCTGCTCAAGCACGGGGCCGAGGGCCGGGTGGTGTGCGTGCTCACCGGCCACGGGCTGAAGGACCCCCAGACCGCGATGAACCGCGCCTCGTCGGTGGTGCCGTGCGAGCCCGAGCTGGCGGCGGTGGAGAAGGCGGTGCTCGGATGAGGCGCCACCGCGTCGTGCGCGTCCCCGCCTCCACGGCGAACCTGGGCCCCGGGTACGACGTGCTGGCCGCGGCGCTGGACCTCTCGCTCGAGCTCGAGGTGGAGGAGACGGGGGAGTTCTTCGTCCACTGCGAGACCCCGGGCGTGCCCTGCGACGCCACCAACCTCTGCGTCCAAGCCTTCGCCGCGCTCAAGCCGGCCGACGAGCTGACGTTCCACATCCGCTCCGAGATCCCGGTCGGCGCGGGCCTCGGCTCGAGCGCCGCCGCCACCGTCGCCGGGCTCGCGGCCGCCGACCACATGTACGAGCTGGACGCCCCCCTGTTCGAGCTGGCACGCGAGCTGGAGGGCCACCCCGACAACGCGGCCGCCGCACTGCTCGGGGGCTTCGTCATCTGCGACGCCGACGGCGTCACCCGCCTGGACCCGCCCCCGGGGCTCGAGGGCCTGGTGGCCATCCCGCCCGAGGCGGTGCCGACGGTCGAGGCACGCGCGGCCATGCCCGAGGAGGTGCCGATCGGCGACGCGGTGCACAACGTGGCCCACGCCTCGCTGCTGGTTCTGGGCCTCGCCCGCGACGACTTGTCTCTGATCGGCCGCGGCCTGCGCGACCGGCTGCACCAGCCCCGCCGGGCCCACCTCTACCCCCGCTCGATGGAGCTGCTGGAGCGCGCCGATGACCTCGGAGCCGTCGGGGCCAGCATCTCGGGCGCGGGACCGACTGTGCTCTTCTGGTGCCACTGGCAGCAGACGGGGGGGCTCATGGACGCGCTGAAGGCCGAGGCCCCCGAGTGCGAGATCCGCCGGGTGCAGTTCAGCCCCGGCGGTGCCGACGTGAGCGAGCTGTAGCCCCAGCGAGCTCCCCTGAGCGGCGGCTCGAGGGAAGGCTTACCCTGCCCGCCCTATGAGCAAGGAGGTCAAGGCCGCCGGCGGCGTGCCGGTCAAGGACGGGCTGGTCGCGGTCGTGCACCGCCCGAAGTACGACGACTGGACCCTTCCCAAGGGCAAGCTCGACTCCGGTGAGAGCTTCGAGGAGGCCGCTGTACGCGAGGTCGAGGAGGAGGCCAGCCTGACCTGCCGCCTGGGCCCCGAGCTCAGCGAGACCCACTACCACGACAACAAGGGCCGCCCCAAGGTCGTGCGCTGGTGGGCGATGGAGGTCGAGAGCGAGGTTCCCTTCGAGCCCAATGACGAAGTCGACGAGCTGCGCTGGCTGGAGCCGCCCGAGGCCGCCGCGGCGCTGACCTACGAGCGCGACCGGGTGCTGGTGGACGAAGCCGTGCAGGCGCTCATTGCCTGAGTACCGAGCCGGATGTCCGCCAGCTGGCCAAGACGCCGAGGGTGCGCTCCCTCCCCACGAGGAGGGTCAGGGTAGGGACGGCCGGCGATCCGCCCACGGGCGGGCATCCTCCAGCTGAGCGGCCAGCGACAGCAGCGTCGCCTCGCCGGCCGGCGGGCCCGCGAGCTGCACCGCCGTAGGCAGGCCGTCGTCCCCGTGGTGAAGGGGCAGTGAGACAGCCGGCTGGCCGGTCACGTTGAAGAGGGCGGTGTGGGGCGTGAACTGCCCCGACAGGCGGAAGGTGGCGGCGGGGTCGTCGCTGCACGTGTCCAGCTCGCCGATTCGCAGCGGGCGCCGCGCCAGGGTGGGCAACAACACCACGTCGTGGTCGGCCCACAGTGACGCGACCATCGAACGAGCGAAGGCCTGGAGCTGCCCGATAGCCATCGCGTAGTCCAGCGAGCTCAGCGTGCGGGCCTGTTCGTAGAGCCACCAGGTGAGCGGCTCCACGAGCTCGGGCGAGGCCTCGCGGCCGGTCACCAGTCCGCCCTGCACGACCGCAGACCCGATGCTCACGCACCAGAGCTTCATGAAGACCGACAGGAGGTCGCCGCCCTTCCACGGTGGATCCACCTCCTCGACGGAGTGGCCCAGCTCCCCCAGCAGCGTCGCTGTCTCGTGCACGGCGCGCTCGGACTCGGGATCCAGCTCTGCGTCCAGCGGCCCATCGAGCGTCACGCCCACGCGCAGCCTGCCGGGCTCCCGTCGCGCGGCGTCGAAGAATGGCTCCTGCCCGGGGGGCGCCCAGTTGGCGTCGCCGGGCTCGTAGCCGGCCAGGGCGTCGAGCGCCGCCGCGGTGTCGCCCACCGTGCGGGTGAGCACTCCGTCGCAGAGCAGCAGCGACTCGCCGAGCACCGGGCCGAGCGAGACCCGCCCGCGGCTCGGCTTCAGCCCCACCAGCCCGCAGCAGGCGGCGGGGATGCGGATCGAGCCGCCGGAGTCCGTGCCCAGGGCGGCGTCGGCCTCTCCCGTCACCAGCGCCGCCGC
>JACCZR010000132.1 GCA_013695855.1 Thermoleophilaceae bacterium | reverse complement strand
GGCTTCTCGCGCAGCTCCTTGGCCCCGGCGCGCATCTTCTCCACCACCCCGGCGCGGGCCGCCTCGTCCACCAGGGCGTCCATCGTGTCAAGGCCCTGGAAGGCGTCCTTGCAGTAGAAGACGCCGGGCTCGTAGACCTCGTCGGACTCCTTTCCCTTGGGATAGAGGATGCGCCGCCCGAAGTCGCGGTTGATGGCCGCGCCGCCGATCAGCACGGGGAAGTCGTGGCCGCGCTCGTGCAGCTCGCCCACGCAGGCCGGCATCTGCTTGGAGGTCGAGACGAGCAGGGCGGAGAGGCCAATGGCGTCGGCGTTGTGCTCCTCGGCGGCGCTGATGATCGTGTCGATCGGGACCTGCTTGCCGAGGTCGACGACCGTGTAGCCGTTGTTGGTGAGGATGGTGTTCACCAGCGACTTGCCGATGTCGTGAACGTCGCCGAACACCGTGGCGAGGACCACGGTGCCCTTGGTGTAGCCCTCCATGCGCTCGAGGTAGTTCTCCAGCCGCGCCACGGCGCGCTTCATCACGGTGGCCGACTGCAGCACGAAGGGCAGGATCAGCTCGCCGGCACCGAACTTGTCCCCCACCTCCTTCATGGCGGGCAGCAGCACCTCGTTCAGCGTGGGGACGGCGCCGATCTTCTCCACGCTCTTGTCGATCCAGTCCTCGACGCCCTCCTTCTTGCGGCGCAGGATGTGGAAGTGCAGCGCCTCCTCGGGCTCCATGCCCTCGGTGGGATCGCCGACGGTGGCCTCGTCCTCCTCGCCCTTGGACTCGAAGTGGCCGATGAACTTCTCCAGCGCGTCCTCGGAGCGGTTGAACACCAGGTTGTCGACCAGCTCGCGCTCGTGCTCGGGAATCTCGCCGTAGGGCGTGATGTGGTTGGGGTTGACCATCGCCAGGTCCAGCCCGGCCTCCACGCAGTGGTGCAGGAAGACGGAGTTCAGCGCGGCCCGGGCGCCCGGCGAGACGCCGAAGCTGACGTTGGACACTCCGAGCGAGGTCTTGACCCCCGGCAGCTCGGCCTTGATGCGCCGGATGCCCTCGATGGTCTCGACGGCGCTGGGCCGCCACTCCTCGTCACCCGTCGTGAGGGTGAAGGTCAGCGCATCGAAGATCAGGGCCGTGGGGTCGAGGCCGTGCTCGTCGCAGGCGATCTCCTTGATGCGCTGGGCGATCTCCACCTTGCGGTCGGCGGTCTTGGCCATGCCGACCTCGTCGATGGTCAGCGCGATCAGCGCGGCGCCGTGCGCCTTGGCCGCGGGAATGACGGTGTCGGCCTTGTCGCGCCCGGCCTCGAGGTTGATGGAGTTGACGATCGCGCGGCCCGGGATCTGGTCGAGCGCCTTCTCGATCACCGCGGGCTCGGTGGAGTCCACCTGGATCGGGGCGGGCTGGGTCAGCGAAACGCGCTTGGCCACCTCGCGCATCTGCTCGTCCTCGTCCTCTCGCTCGGTGAGCGCGACGCACAGGTCGAGCACGTGCGCGCCGCCGGTCACCTGGTCCTCCGCCACCGTCACCAGGCCGTCGTAGTCGTCGGCCAGCAGCATCTCCTTGGCCTTGCGCGAGCCCTGGGAGTTCACGCGCTCGCCCACCAGGGTGGGGCGCGGCTCCTGCACCAGCGGGGCGGCGGTCATCATGCTCGAGAGCATCGGCTCGCCGGGCTCGGGGCGCGGCTGGACCTTCTTGCCCCCCACCTTCTCCACGATCGCCGCGATGTGCTCCGGCGTGGTGCCGCAGCAGCCCCCGACGATGCCGACGCCGTGACGCTCGACGAAGTCGGCCAGGGTGACCGAGAGGGGCTCGGGCTCCTCGGGGAAGATCGTCTCGCCGTCGGGGCCCTGCAGGGGCAGGCCCGCGTTGGGGATGCAGTGCACCGGCAGCGGCGAGGTCTCGCCGAGGTAGCGGATGGCGTCGCGCATGTCCTCGGGGCCGGTCGAGCAGTTCAGCCCGATGGCCTGGACGTCGAGCGCGCTGAGGGTGGCCAGCACCGCCTGGATGTCGGTGCCCAGCAGCATCTTGCCGCCCTGGGGCAGCAGCGAGACGCTGACCTGGATGGGGAGGGTCTTGCCCGTCTCCTTGAAGGCCTCGCGCGCTCCGAAGATCGCCGCCTTGACCTCGAGGATGTCCTGCGCGGTCTCGATGATGATGAGGTCCGCACCGCCTGCGGTGAGCCCCCGCGCCTGCTCCTCGAAGATCGTGACCAGCTCGCGGAATGTGATCTTGCCCAGCGTCGGATCGTCGGACGCGGGCAGGTGGCCCGTGGGGCCGATCGACCCCGCCACGAAGCGGGACTCGCCCGCGGCCTTGCGAGCGATCTCGGCGGCCTTGCGGTTGATCTCGAGCGTGTGCTCGTCGAGGCCCCACTCCTCGAGCTTGAGGCGGCTGGCCTGGAAGGTGTCGGTCTCGAGCACCTCGGCGCCGGCGTCGAGCATCGAGGCGTGCACGCTCTCGATCACGTCGGGGCGGTTGAGCACGAGCGCCTCGTGGCACTTGCCTTCGAGGCCCATGTAGTCGGCCTGGGTGAGGTCGAACTGCTCCAGCGTCGCGCCCATGCCGCCGTCGAAGACGACGACGCGCTCGCGGATCGCCCGTAGGTAGTCGCGCTCGGCCACAGAGAAAGGCTAGCGCAACCTTGACAAGGTTGTGACAAGGTTGGCGTTTCGTACGGTTCTAGCTGTGAGAGCGGTCGTTGCCTTCCTGCTTGGCGCCCTGGCACTCGGCGGCTGCGGCCGCGACGCCGTCGGCGCCGAGGAGGCCTGGCCCGAGCTGGAGACCGCCGTCCAGCGGTCTGCCGAGAGCGGCGAGCCCCTCGAGCCGGTAGAGAGCGTGGGCGATCGTCGCTGGGACCGCCTCTACGTCTTCGGGCCCTATACGCCGCGCACGGAGATCGAGCGGCGGATCGGCTTCGAGTGGAAGGGTGCCACCGCGATCGAGAGCCAGGACGCGGTCCAGTTGCTCCTGCTCGTGGACGGCAAGCGGGTCGCGCGGGCCGTCGACCTGCCTCGCGGGCGCGCGGACTTCGGGTGCCTGGAAGGAGCGCCGGTCAAGCGCAAGGACAAGCTGCGGGTGAGCCGGAAGCGCGGAAAGGTTGCGGTGGTGACTGCGGCGGGGCGGGCCTGCCGGACCCCGGGCAGGCCCTGAGCCGGGTGTGTCATCTCGGGCCCGCACAGCGAACCTTGAATGACACACCCGCCGGCCCAGGCCGGCCGCCGCAAGCTC
>JACCZR010000125.1 GCA_013695855.1 Thermoleophilaceae bacterium | reverse complement strand
GCGCCCTCGTGCTGGGCGCACTTGCCGGGCTCGGGCCCGCTCCGCCCTTCTCGCCGGTAGCCGCGGCGGGCGTGGTCGCGCTGGCCGTGGCGTTGCTGCCGCGGGTGGGCTGGCTGGCCGGTGCGCTGGCTCTGCTCGCCTGGCTGGTCTCGCCCGAGGCCGACCGTGAGGGGACGGCCCTTCTCCTGGCCGTCCTCCTGGCCCCCGTCCCGTTGCTGTTGCCGCGGGCGGGGCTGCTGTGGTCGGTGCCCGTCGTGGCGCCGCTGCTCGGGGCGGTGGCCCTGGCGCCGGCTTTTGTGGGCCTCGCCGCGCTGGCCCGCACCACCCCCCGTCGCGCCGGCCTGGCCGCGGCGGGCTTCCTGTGGCTGGCCGGGGGCGAGGCGCTGGTGGGCGACCCCCTGCTGTTCGGCTCGCCCGACGGCACCGAGAACCCCGCCCTGTGGCAGTCGTCGGTCACCGCGGGGGCGGCTGACGCGGTCTGGCCGCTGTTGGCGTCCCCGGGGCTGGCGCCTGCGCTGGCCTGGGCGGCCTTCGCCGTTGCGCTCGGCCTGTTGGTGCGCGGTCGCTCGTGGCCGCTCGACCTGACGGCGGGCACACTGTGGGCCATCGGCCTGATGGTGGCCCACGCCGCCCTGGGCGAACTGCTGGCTTCCACGGGTGCGCTGCCCGACGCCCGCGGGGCCGTGACGGGCGCCCTCTTGGGCGCCGCAGTCGCGGTGGCGGCAGCCACGTGGCTGGCGCAGCGCGACGCGCGGCTCGACCGGCCGGCCCTGGCGCCGTAGGACTACCCTGAGGCACCTCCGATGAGCATGCTCCGAAACCTCGAGAACAAGCTGGGCGGCCTCGTCGAGGGCGCTTTCGGGCGCGCCTTCAAGTCGAACGTCCAGCCGGTCGAGCTGGCCCGCAAGCTGGCCAAGGAGATGGAGGACAACCAGGTGGTGTCCATCTCGCGCGTGTACGTGCCCAACCATTACCGCGTCTTCCTCTCGCCGGCCGACCGGGAGCAGTTCTCGAGCTACGAGCCGGCGCTTCGCAAGGAGCTCTCTGACTACCTGCTCGAGCACTCGCGCCAGGAGGGGCTCGCGCTCACCAGCCGGCCCATGGTGGAGCTGATGACCGACGACCGGCTGAACGTGGGCGAGTTCGGCATCCAGGCGCAACTGCTGGCCGAGGACGACGACCAGAGCCCGGCCCAGCCCGGCCCCTCCGCCGGTGACTTCGGCAACACGATGGTCTACACGCCCACCGGCGACTCGCGGCAGCTCGACTCCCAGCCTGTGCCCTCGCGCGCCCAGGCGCTGCTGGTGGGCGAGGGCAAGCGAACCGTGCTGCGCGGCTCCAAGGCCGTGGTGGGGCGCAGTCGCGACTGTGACGTGGTGATCGAGGATCCCAACGTCTCCCGCCAGCACGCAGAGCTGCGCCGCGATGGTGAGAGCTGGACGGTGGCCGACCTGGGCTCGACCAACGGGATCAAGGTCAATGGGCGCCGGGTGGAGCAGGCGCAGCTCTCGCCCGGCGACCGGGTGACCTTCGGGCTCATCGACCTCTCCTTCGAGATTGAATAGCGAGACGTGATGTCGAGCAACGCGTCGGGCCCGCGGAGAAGGTCGCGAGACGTGATGTCGAGAGTCGCCATCGGACCGCGGGGCGCGGATGCCCCGCGGAGGTAATCCAAGAGAGATGGACGAGCCGCTCGCGGTCGCGCTCAAGTTCGGCTTCCTGGCCGTCCTCTACCTGTTCCTGCTGTGGATCGCGCGCAGTGGCTTGCGCGAGCTCAGGCGCTCACAGGAGGCGGACGGCCCGCCCGAGGCGCCGCCCCAGCGAAGCAGGGGGGGCCGCAGGCGCGACGGCAAGGGTGCCGACCTGCGCAGTGCGGTCGAGCCCCGCCTGGAGGTGGTGGCGGCGATGGGTCACGACCCCGGGGCGTCCTGGCAGGTGGGCGAGGGCGCGACCATGGGGCGCTCGGACACTGCAGACATCCGCGTGGAAGACCCGTTTGCCTCGTCGGCTCACGCGCGCATCTTCAGCCGCGGGGACTTCATGTTCATCGAGGACATGGGCTCCACCAACGGCACCTATCTCAACGGCCGCACCCTCCGCTCCGCAGAGCGGCTCAAGATGGCCGACGTCGTGCGCATAGGCGACAGCGAGTATCGCTACCAGGAGTAGGACCCGGTGGCCCTGACCATCACCGAGCAGGCCGCCCTCAGCGACGTGGGCCGCCAGCGCTCGGCCAACGAGGACTCCTTCGTCGAAGCCCCGCCCTTCTTCGCGGTGGCCGACGGCATGGGCGGGGCCAAGGCGGGTGAGGTCGCCTCCAAGATCGCCGCCGAAGCCTTCGAAGAGGCCGGCGACCCACCCGCAGAGGGAGAGGCGCAGCTACGCGACATCGCGCAGTCAGCGAACAGGCGTATCTACGACCTCGCACAGGCCGAGGAGTCACGGCGGGGCATGGGCACCACGCTTACTGCGGCGCTGGTGGGCGAGGACGGCGTGAGCCTGGGGCATGTGGGTGACAGCCGCGCGTACCTGCTGCGCGACGGCGAGCTCGAGCAGATCACGCGCGACCACTCGCTGGTGGCCGAGCTCGAGCGCACGGGCCAGATCGGCCCCGGAGAGGCCGAGCACCACCCTCAGCGTTCGATCATCACCCGCGCGTTGGGCCCCGAGCGCGACGTGGACGTGGACACCTACACCATCACCGGACGCGCCGGCGACGTCTTCCTGCTCTGCTCGGATGGCCTGACGAGCATGATCTCCAGCGATGAGGTGGGGAGCATCGTGCGCTCGGCCGCCACCTTGGGTGAGGCCGCCGACTCGCTCGTGCGCTCGGCCAACCAGAGCGGGGGCAAGGACAACATCACCGTGGTGCTCTTTCGCCTGGGCGAGGAGGCGACCGGCGCCGTGGGCGACGAGACCATGGCCGGCGATCTGCACGCCGACGACGTGCGCGCGGCCTCCGCCAGTGGGGGAGCGCTGCCCGATCGTCGGTCGGGCGAGCACCGCATGCCCGGCTCCCCCAAGCGCTCGCGGGAGCCCGAGCCGCCGCGGACCACGAC
>JACCZR010000085.1 GCA_013695855.1 Thermoleophilaceae bacterium | reverse complement strand
GTGACGATACAGGCGGGACCCGGCGGTTCGGGGCGGACGGTGGTCAGAAGCGCAGCCGGAATTTCGGCCCGGTGAGATGATTCGAGCGGTGAGCCCGGCCACCACCCTGCCGCCTGCGCCCGCGGAGACAGACCAGCCCCGCCAGGACGAGCGCCCCCAGCACCGCGTCGTCGTGATCCGGGCTCGCTCGGTGCTGGCCGGCCTGGGGATTCTGCTCGGGGTCGCAGCCGCCGTGATGTTCGTGGTCCTGGCCCAGGCGGCGCTCACGCTGGTGGCGATCTCACTGTTCACGGCGCTGGCGCTCAACCCGGCCGTCCACTTCTTCGTCAAGCGCGGTCTCAGTCGTGGGGCAGCAGTCGGGGCCGTCTTCGCCCTCGCGGTGGCCGCGTTTGCGCTGATCGGCCTCGTGTTGATCCCTCCGCTGGTAGAGCAGGTCACGAAGTTCATCGACGGCCTCCCGAGCCTGGTGAGCGACATAACGAAGGGCAACGGGCCGCTCGGCTTTCTCGAGCGCGACTACCAGGTCGTCGATCGGGTGAAGGACCTCACCTCCGCGAAGTCCGGGGGCCTGGCGGGACCGGCAGAGCCGCTGTTGACGGTGGTGGAGGGTGCGGCCGCCACCGTGTTCGGCCTGCTGGTCATAGCCTTCCTCACTCTCTTCATGCTCTTGGAAGGCCCCGACTGGCGGCGATGGACCATGCAGCTGGTCCCCGAGCGAAACCGGGCGCGGATCGAGCGCATTGGCGCCGGGACCTACAGCGCGGTCAGCGGCTTTGTGCTCGGCAACCTGGCGGCCAGCCTCCTCGCGGGCATCGTGGCCACGGTGATCATGCTCGTCTTGGGGGTGCCCTACGCCATCCCGCTGGGGCTCTTCGTCGTGTTCATCGAGCTGGTGCCCTACCTGGGCCCGCTGGTGGCGACGGTGGTGATGGCCGCTGCCGCGCTGTCTCAGGGGCTGGTGACCGCGGTGATCGTCACCGCCCTGATCGTGGTCTACCACGCGATCGAGGGCCACAGCCTGCGGCCCATGATCTACGGGCGAGCGGTCAAGTTGTCCCCCCTCGCGGTGCTGATCGCGATCCTCGTGGGAGCCGAGCTCGCCGGCATCCTCGGCGCGCTGGTGGCCATCCCGGTCGCCGGGGCGATCAAGGTCATGCTCACCGAGCTGGTCTCGGGCAACCGCGACCGCCGCTTCGCTGCATCGGTGGACTAGCCGGCAGCGGTCGGGCGGAGGCTCAGCCGAGCGCGGACTCCACCTCCGCGCTGGGCACGGCGCCCTCGCGCAGGACCGTGTAGGCGCCGCCGGCCTCGAGCTCGCTCAGGTCGACCACCGTCGAGGGGGTGCCCCCGAGCTCGCCTCCGTCGAGCTGCAGGTCGACGCCGCGCCTGATCGCGGGGTCCACTTCCGCGAGCCGCCGAGCGTCGGGCTCGCCCGCGCGGTTTGCGCTCGACTGCAGGATGGGCCAGCGGACCGCCGCCAGCGCGGGGAGGTCGGGCACCCGCAGCCCCAAGGTGTCGGGCCGGAGCCCGGAGGCGAGCGGGAATCGCCGCGCGGGATTCGAGACGACAAGGGTGAGCGCGCCGGGCAGCAGGCGCTCCAAAGCGTCGCGAGTCCGTTCGCCCAGCTCGGGCAGCGCCTCCAGGGCCAGGTCGAGCGAGAAGAACATGACCGCCGAGGGCTTGTCCGGCGCGCGCCCCTTGATGGCCCAGATACGGCGAACGCCCTGCTTGGAGTCCGGCTCGGTGGCCAGTCCGTAGACCGTGTCGGCAGGAAAGAGCGCGACCCCGCCCACCGCGATGCATCGCTCGAACGCGTCGAGGTCCTCGGGGCCCAGCAGCACGCCCTGACTGTAGGAACGGTCCGCCGAACCGCGGTTGGCGAGTTTCGGGAGACGTAGGCCCGTTTCTGGCCAACCGTCGCTACGGCGCACAGCCCATGGTCACCCGCTGGCGCCCGGCGAGGTCGCGGTGCGTCGTGGCGTCGGTGAGAAGCGAGCGCACCACCGCGGCCTGCGCCGGCGCGTGCTCGAGCGCCAGCCAGGTCCCGGTCATCGCCTCCCTGGCCAGCGCCGTGATCGCGTCGAGTCCTTCGGCGCCCGAGACCAGCGCCTCGCGGGGTTCGTAAAGCCGTATCTCCTCCTGCAGCCCGTCCCACTCGTCCTCGCGCACATAGGGCAGGTTGGCGACGACGAGTCCGTACGCGCCCGGCGGCAGTCCATCAGCGACGGTGAACCTCACCCCCTGGCCCGCGCCGTTTGCCTGCGCCACCTCTACGGCCGAAGTCGACACATCGGAAGCGCTCACCACCAGATCCGGCCGCTCGTCGCGAAGCGCGAGCGCAAGCGCTCCGGACCCGGTCCCCACATCGTGCACGCGCGCCCCGTGAGGAAGCGAGAGCGCCACCTCCACCAGCAGCTCCGTCTCGGGCCGGGGAATGAGCACCCGCGGGTCCACTGCCAGCTCGATTCGCCGAAAGCCCTTGCGCCCAAGGATGTAGGCCACGGGCTCGCGCACCCGCCGGCGGCGCACTCGCTCGGAGATCAGGCGGCTCGTGCCGCGGGGCAGGTCGCGGCCCGGGTCGGCGACCAGGGCGGCCCGATCGAGCCCCAGGGCGTCGGCCACCAGCAGCTCGGCGTCCAGCCTCGGCGTCTCGCAGCCGGCGGCGGCAAGGGCCGGCACCGCCCCGCCCAGCGCCTCGGCGACGGTCGCCGTGCTGGCGGCCGAGGTCGGTGTCCTCGGCCGGTCGGCCATCTTCCTCAGGAGGCCGTGTCCTCGAGCGCGCGGCGCTTCTCGTCGGCCTCGAGGCTGGCCGTGAAGTCGTCGAGCTCGCCGGCGAGCACACGCTCCACGTCGCCCTTCGTGAGCTTCACCCGGTGGTCGGTCACCCGGTCCTGCGGAATGTTGTAGGTCCGGATCTTCTCCGAGCGCTCGCCCGTGCCCACCTGGGCGCGGCGGTCGGCGGCCTCCTCGGCCTGCTGGGCGGCCCGCTCAGCCTCCAACAGCCGCGCGCGCAGGACGCGCATCGCCTTCTCGCGGTTTTGCAGCTGCGACTTCTCGTCCTGCATGGAGACCACCAGGCCCGTGGGCTTGTGGGTGATCCGCACCGCCGAGTCGGTGGTGTTCACCGACTGCCCGCCCGGGCCCGACGAGCGGTAGACGTCGATCTGCAGCTCGCCCTGGTCGATCGCCACCTCGACCTCCTCGGCTTCGGGCAGCACGGCCACGGTCGCGGTCGAGGTGTGGATCCGCCCCTGGGACTCGGTCTCGGGCACCCGCTGCACGCGGTGTGTGCCGCCCTCGTGCTTGAACACGCTGTAGGCGCCCTGGCCCTTGACCTCGAACGTGTAGTCGCCGTCGGCCACCGACAGCGCCTCGGGACGAAAGCCCCGCCGCTCGGCGTAGCGGCTGAGCATCC
>JACCZR010000112.1 GCA_013695855.1 Thermoleophilaceae bacterium | reverse complement strand
GAGCGTGGCCAGGAGGTGCCGTACACGTCTGTGTACATCTCGGCACAGGGTCCCACCGTCTCCGACATCTCACGGGCTGAGGAAGTAGCCCGTGAGCACCGCTGGACCGCCTAGTCCCGGTTACGAGTTCAGCGATCACCCTGACTTCGAAGCCTCGAAGGACCGGCTCGGTCTCAGTGACTTTGAGGTAGACGAACACATGTGGGCCATCGAGAACATGCTGCTTGACGGCCCGATGGAGTGGTCGGCCTCTTTGCCCAGTAATCCGGGCTTGCGCGTGGCGGTCTCAGACAGCACGGAGCACTCGCCGATCGCCCTGCGGTTGATTTTTCGCGCCCGGGGATACATCATCGAAAGGCTCCACGTCGAGCGCCGATGACCAAACCTACGAAGAAGATCCGTCAGAGTCGTAAGGACGGTCCGATCCCCGCCCGGAGCCGGGAGGCTGTCCTAGCCGATTTCCGTAAGGTCGCCGGCCCGCTGCGGGGCCGCAACCGAGACCAGTAGCCCAAGTCTTAGGGCGCCGCTCCGGCCCGTTTCAGAGAGCGGCGCGGAGCGCGAGCGAGTGGAACATCGACTGCGGGTCATAGCGGCGGTTATAGCGCCAGGCGTACTCATTGAGGTAGCCCTGTAGCCACTTGTGCGAGACCGCGTGGTAGGTGCCTCGGATGCCGTTCTTCATCAAGCCGAAGAACCCCTCGATGGTCTGCGTATGAACGTCGCCCTGGACGTAGACGCGATCCTTGTGGCGGATGCGGCGATGGCCAATGTAGGTCTTGTCGAGGCCCCGATAGGTCGGCCACTCGTCCGTGAAGATCATCGACTCGGGCAGGATGTGCTCCCCGATCTGGCGCTTGATCGTCACGCCGCCAGCGTTCGGCAGATGGGTGGCGCGCACCCGGCCTCCGCGCTCGACCATGCCGAACACCACGGCGCGCTTGGTCTTGTCGAGGTTGCCCGTGCGGTCGCGCAGGGCCTTCGCTCGCGGCTTGCCGCCGTGGTAGGTCTCATCGACCTCCACGTCCCCGGACAGAGGCTCGCCCTCCTGGTCGTCCATGAGCTGGTTGCGGATCAGATTGAGCATCCGCCACGCCGTCTTGTAGGTCACGCCCAGCTCGCGCTCTAGCTGCTTCGCGCTGATCCCGCAGCGTGTCTGCGAGATGAGGAACATCGCGTAGAACCAGAGCTGCAAGCTGGTCGAGGACTTCTCGAAGATCGTCCCCGCCGTGGGGTGCAGGTGGTGGCCGCAGTAGTCGCAGTCCCACGCTGGCCGCGCGCTCACGCGGTGAAAGGGACGCCGACGCTCGCACTTCGGGCACTCAGCCCGCATCCCGTCCTCGGCATAGCGGGTGCGCCAGAGCCATTGCAGGCAAGACTCGTCATCGGGGAACTCGCGGACGAACTCCATGACTGAGTACTTAGATTCGGACGACGCGGCCCGGACGGGATACTGGCGGTTTACGGGCGGCATTGGCTTATCTAAGCACTATTTGTACCCCCTGTCAAGGGATACTTGCCAAGGAGGTTTACGTACGTGTGTTCGGTGGTATACTCCTATTGAGCTTAGAAGTAATAAGCTTACGAAACTAGGGAACCCCACCAGGGGAGGAAGAAGGACCAAAACATGGCTCAGCAGACCCCACAGCAGCGTCGTGCTACGGCTCAGAAGGGCGCCGCGACCCGCAAGCGCAACGAGACCAAGCGCGCTGGCGCGACCACCCGCTCGAACGCTCGGACCACCCGCGCGAACGCCCGTCGGACCCAGACCACGGCGCGGAGCAACAGCCGCGCGGGTACTCGTCAGACGCAGGGCAACGCCAAGGCGACCGCTCGGTCGGCCGGCACGACGGCCGCCGCCGCGGAGAAGACGGCAGAGACCGGGCTGGCCTACGCGTTCCAGCGCACCAAGGCCGCGGCCACCCAGGCCGAGCGCGTCGTCCTGATTCCGGTGGGGGCATCCCTCATCGTCCGGGACAACGTCGTCGAGACCGTGGAGCCCTACGTCAAGAGCCCCGCGAGCAGGCAGCGTGAGATCAGCAAGCTCACCCGCCGCGTCTCCACGAACCTGCGCCGCTTCGAGCGCCGCGGGACCACGGCCCGCAACCGCGTGCAACGTCAGGTCAAGCGCACGCGGACGCAGGCAGAGCGCACGCTGCGCCGCAACCGCCGCGAGGCCGAGCGTCAGGCCAAGACCACACGTCGCGAGGTGCAGAACCAGGTCCAGAAGGTTCAGGACCAGGTCGCGAGCCTCGCCTAGTTTCCGGGCCCTCCGGACTTATCCCCCCCGCTAACGGAGAGAGCGGGAGGGCGAGACTGCCAGCCTCATACCTCGCTGGCAGTAGTGCAGTATCTCTCCTCCCTCAGCCGGCCGGGCCCTTCGGGGCCCGGCCGGTTTCTTTTTGATCCGGGTTTCTAGCCTAGACTCCGGGCCGTGCCCACCGAGGAGCAGATCAACGACACGCTGCGTGCCGTCGTCGATCCCGAGCTGCACAAGGACATCGTCTCGCTCGGGATGGTGCGCTCGATCAAGCAGCCCGCTCCCGGCGCCGTGGACGTGGTCGTCTCCCTGACCACCGCGGGCTGCCCCATCCGCTCGCACTTCGAGACCGCCGTGCGCCAGAGCGTCATGGCGCTCGAGGGCATCGAGCAGGTCAGCGTCGGCTTCGACGTCCTCTCCTCCGAGGAGAAGCAGACCCTTCAGCAGCGCCTCGGGCGCAAGGACGGCCTGCCGCAGGGCGCGCTGGCCGCAGTCAAGAACGTGATCTGCGTGGGCTCGGGCAAGGGCGGCGTGGGCAAGTCGACCCTCACCGCGAACCTGGCCACCGCGCTGCAGATGGAGGGCAAGGCGGCGGCAGTCCTGGACGCCGACGTCTGGGGCTATTCGATCCCGCGGATGCTCGGAGTGCACGGGCGGCCCATGGTCTCGGCAGAGCGCAAGATCCTTCCTCTGGACGCCGCCGGCGGCGTGAAGGCCATCTCGATCGAGTTCTTCCTCGACAAGCCCGACCAGGCCATCACCTGGCGCGGCCCGATGCTCCACAAGGCGATCCGCCAGTTCCTCGAGGATGTGGACTGGGGTGAGCTCGACTACCTGCTGATCGACCTGCCTCCGGGCACCGGTGACGTCTCGATGACGCTGGCCCAGCTGCTGCCGCAGTCGAGGTTCGTGATCGTGACCACTCCGCAGCCCGCCGCCCAGCATGTGGCCCGTCGCGCCGCCGACACGGCCGACCGTTACGAGCTGCAGATCGCCGGCGTGGTCGAGAACATGTCGGGCTTCACCACCCCCGGTGGCGAGCGCTTCACGATCTTCGGCGAGGGAGGGGGCCAGCAGCTGGCGGATGACCTCGACGTGCCCCTGCTGGGCAAGATCCCGTTGCAGGAGGAATTGCGCGTGGCCTCCGACGAGGGCCGTCCCCTGGTGCTCGAGGACCCCGACGCCCCGGCCGCCCAAGCCATCTTCCACACCGCCCGCGGCGTGATAGCCGCAACCCCTCAACAGCTGGCCGTGCTGCAGGAGCCCATCGGCCCGCCGGTTCCGGAGATCACCGGCTCCGCCCTGCCGATGGCGCCCTGACGCTCGGGCTTCGTGCCCTACCTGCTCGGGGCGGCACGCCCCGAGCGGTGCATCAGCTCCAGCCCCGGGACCGACGCCAGCGGCCCGAGGATGAAGACCGCCGCGGTGAAGGCCCACCGCGCCCGGCCGAGGCCGGCGAAGCGCGCGAGGGTCCCGACGAGTACGAGGAAGAGGATTCCGTGGAGTGGACCGAGCACGCCCACAGCGGCGTCGCGATCGTTGAGAGAAGCCCATAGCAGGACGACCAGGAGAAGGGCGTCCACGAGCGAGACCACGCGCAGGAAGTTGAGCGCCCCGGGCCCTATCTCGTGACTCAGGAGACGGCTGCGGTTCACTGAGGGCACCATAGCCAGCGCCGCCCCTGCCGCTTCCCCGGACGGCTGGACGCGAGGTCGCCGCTCGTCAGGAAGCCTGCTTGAAGTACTCCGCGTTGACCTCGGTGAACTTCGTCCACTCGTCGGGGAGCTGGTCCTCGGCGAAGCAGGCGTCGACCGGGCACGCCTCCACGCACGCGTCGCAGTCGATGCACTCCTCAGGATCGATGTAGAGCTGCTCGACCTTGTCGTAGTCGGGCTCGTCGGGCGTCGGATGGATGCAGTCCACGGGACAGACCTCGACGCACGAGTTGTCCTTTTGGCCGATGCAGGGCTCAGCGATCACGTAGGCCATGGGCCGCGGCATTCTATCCATGCTCCTCCGCGGCGCTGAGGGCACGGCCGCCTTGGAAGCACGCCCCGGAGAACGGCCAATCGGGGTCAGGCCCTATGTTGCCCCGCGTGATCCTGCTCACCGGGGCGACGGGCACCGTGGGTTCGGCGCTTCTGCGGCGGCTGGTGGCCTCCGGGGAGACCGTCCGCTGCCTGGTCCGCGATCCCAAGCGCCTGGGCGGCGAACGCGTGCGCGTTCAGCTCGCGCTCGGCGATCTCGGCGACCCGGGCTCCTTTCGCAACGCCCTGAGGGGAGTGGACACGGTCGTCCACCTGGCTGCCTCGATTCGCGACCAGCCACGCGGCTCGATCGAGGAGCTCTCCGCAGTGGCCACCCTGCGACTGGTCCGCGCGGCCGAACGAGGGGGCGCGCGGCGCTTCGTGTTCTTCTCGGCCCTCGGGGCCAGCCGTGCTTCGCGCACGCGCTTCTTTCGCGCCAAGGCCCTCGCCCGCGAGGCGGTCGAACGCTCGGGCCTGGAGACGGTGGTCTTCGAGCCGTCGATCATCTACGCCCCGGGGGACCCCTGGCTGACCCTCCTGGGGCGCTTGGGGCTGCTGCCCGCGGTGCCCGTGGCCGGCTCGGGCAGGGCGCTCTTCCAGCCGATCTGGGCTGAGGACGCCGCAGACTGCGTGGCCGCCGCCCTGACGTCGAAGGGGGCGGGCCGGTACGAGCTGGCGGGCCCCCAGACCCTTTCCTACAACGACTTCGTGCACGCCGCCCTGGGCCCGCGCCCGCTCGTACACGTTCCGCTGCCTGCGGTCCGGGCCGCGCTGAGGGCCGTGGAGCGCGTCTCCGGGCCCGCCGCGTTCGCCACCTGGGAGGAGGCCGAGCTGATGGAGGAGCCCATGACCACGGCACGAGGTACCGCCGACGCCGAGCGCCTCGGCGTGCGCCCCCAGCCCATAGGTGCGGTGCTCGGATCTGGCTAGAAGCGCGGTCCCCGGATCCGAACTAGGAGTGCGGTGCACGGAGCTGACTGGACCCACCGTCGCCGGCCATGTAGGCCACCATCCGGCTCGTGAGGGCCGTGACCTGGCCCACGCGGTCCTCGAGTGAGGACAGGGGGCGGTCCGCCAGGTCCTCGGCCAGCGCCGCGCCCAGGCGCGGAGCGCTCTGCGCGGTGAGGCCGATGGCAATTGCCGATGCCTCCCTCACCAACTCGGGCTCGACCGTCCAGATCGTCTCGAACAGCCGCTCGGGGTCGCCCACGCTGTCCTGTCCGGGACGCTCCCAGGCCGAGAGGCAGGCCGAATATGCCGGGCCGTCGCAGATCAGGCTCCACTCGCGGCCCGCGGGGGCCGAGCGGTCGATCGGCACCTCCGTGGGTGCCCCGCCTTCCTCGCGGACCTCGGGAAAGTCGGCGAGCGCGACGGCGGCGTCGGCCGTGCGCGCCAGCCCGCGCCAGCGGTGCTCGGCCTGGCGGTAGAAGCGTTCCTCCTGGAAGGCCCCGAACAGCAGCCCGTGGTCGGCCCGGGCGCAGGACTCGTCCTCGATCGCGTGTGAGAGGGCCAGGAGGGTCCGCTTGGCCAGGAGGTAGGGCACCAGGTCGGGCCGGCGGCGGCGAAGGCCGGCGAACACCGACTCCTCGGTCGAAGGCGCGGTGCTCAGGGCGCGTTCGATCGCGGCGGGAAGCGAACGGCCCTCATCGCGCTCGCGCTGGACCTCGAGCAGGCGCTCGACCTCCTCACCGGCGTAGCGCCGATGTCCACTGGGCAGGCGCTCCGGGCGCGGAAAGCCGTACCGCTGCTCCCAGATCCTCAAGGTCGCGGGCGACAGACCGGTCCGGCGCGTCACCTCGCGTGGCGTAAGCCACGCGTTGTCCGCGCGTCCCTCCATCTCTAAAGGGACACTACGGCGCGCGCGTGGGAGAGGGATCGTCGCGGGTGCGCCAGGTCAGACGGCTTGTAGCTTCGCCCGGGCCCTCTCCAAGCCGAGGCGCACGCGGCTCTTGGCCGTGCCCAGGGGGACCCCGACTGCCCGAGCGATCTCCTGTGCGGTGAGACCGCGGCCGAAGGCCAGCAGCACCGCCTCCCGCTGCTCACCGGGCAGGGAGTCGAGGGCGTCAAGGATGTGCCGCGAGCGATCGCGGCGCAGCACGGGCTCGGCCGCGCTCTCCTCGTCGCTGTGGCGTATGCGCTGCTCGACGGCCGAGCGGTCCACGGCGGCCTCGCGGGCCTGGCGCGTGCGCCAGCGGTCGAGCGCCCGGCTGCGAGCCATCAGCGTGACGTAGGAGCGCAGCGAGCCTCGCTTGGCGTCGTAGGCCTGGGGCTTGCGCCACAGGGCGACGAACACGTCCTGGGCCACGTCCTCCGCCGCCGCCTGGTCGCGCAGTACACGTTGGGCGGTCGCCACGGCAAGCGGGTAGAGCTCCTCGTACGACGTATCGAATCCGGCTGGAGTGTTGAGGTTTTTCTCCACAGTCCGTTGAACTTTAGCACGGACGAGAGTGCACAACCCGCGCGGGAACGAAAAAGGGCCCCGCCGAAGCGGGGCCCTTTCCAAACGCTACATCATGCCGTCCATGCCTCCGGGCATCCCGCCCGCGGCAGCGCCTTCCTTCTCAGGGATCTCGGCCACGATTGCCTCCGTGGTGAGGATGTTCTTGGCGATCGAGGCCGCGTTCTGCAGCGCCGATCGGGTGACCATGGCCGGGTCGATCACGCCGGCGGCGACGAGGTCGACGACCTCGCCCGTGTCGGCGTTCAGCCCGTAGCCCTTCTTGGCCTTGCGCACCTCGTTGACCACGACCGAGCCCTCCAGCCCGGCGTTGTCGGCCAGCTGGCGGACGGGCTCCTCGAGTGCGCGGAGGATGATCGTCGCCCCCGTCTGCTCATCGGGCCCCAGCGCCTCGGGCTGGACGGCCGAGGACGCCCGCAGGAGCGCGACCCCGCCACCGGGCACGATGCCCTCCTCGAGGGCGGCGCGGGTGGCCTGCAGCGCGTCCTCGACGCGGTGCTTCTTCTCCTTCATCTCCGTCTCGGTGGCCGCGCCGACCTTCACGACGGCCACGCCGCCGGCCAGCTTCGCGAGGCGCTCCTGGAGCTTCTCGCGATCGAAGTCCGAGTCGGTGTTCTCGATCTCGTTCTTGATCTGGTTGATGCGGCCCTTGATGGCCTCGCCGTCACCCGCGCCGTCGACGATCGTGGTGGTGTCCTTGGTGACCACGACACGCCGGGCACGGCCGAGCTGGGACAGCTGGGTGTTCTCCAGCTTGAGCCCCATCTCCTCGGTGATGACCTCGGCGCCCGACAGGGTCGCGATGTCCTCCAGCATCCGCTTGCGGCGGTCGCCGAAGCCGGGGGCCTTGACCGCGACCCCGGTGAAGGTGCCGCGGAGCTTGTTGACCACGAAGGTGGCCAGCGACTCGCCCTCCACGTCCTCGGCGATGACCAGGATCGGCTTGCCCGACTGGATCACCTGCTCGAGCACCGGCAGGATGTCGCGCACCGAGCCGATCTTCTGGTTGGCGATGAGGATGTAGGGGTCCTCGAGGGTCGCCTCCATGCGGTCCTGGTCGGTGACCATGTAGGGCGAGATGTAGCCCTTGTCGAACTGCATGCCCTCGGTGAACTCGAGGTCCATCCCGAAGGTCTGGCCCTCCTCGACGTTGACCACGCCGTCCTTGCCCACCTTGTCGATGGCGTCGGCGATCACGTCGCCGATCTCGTCGTCGGCCGCCGAGATGGCCGCCACGCGCGAGATCTGCTCTTTGCCCGAAACCTCGGTGGACTGCTTGGCGATGTTCTCGACCACCTGCTCCACGGCGTGCTCGATGCCACGGCGAAGACCCAGCG
Source organism: Thermoleophilaceae bacterium (assembly GCA_013695855.1). GTDB lineage: Bacteria > Actinomycetota > Thermoleophilia > Solirubrobacterales > Thermoleophilaceae > JACCZR01. Next base: position 4,713 of record JACCZR010000112.1, on the reverse strand, counting down.
GGTTCGCGCCGGCGGCCACGTTCTGCAGGCCCCTCCGGACGATGATCTGCGCCAGCAGCGTGGCCGTGGTGGTGCCGTCGCCCGCGACGTCGTTGGTGGCGGTGGCCACCTCACGCACGAGTTGGGCGCCCTGGTTCTCGAAGACGTCCTCGACCTCGATCTCACGCGCGATGGTCACGCCGTCGTTCGTGATGGTCGGCGCGCCGAACTTCTTGTCCAGCACGACGTAACGGCCCTTGGGGCCCAGCGTGACCTTGACCGCGTTGGCCACGGCGTCCACACCGGCCTGGAGCGAAGCGCGAGCCTCCTGGGCGTACTTGAGCTCTTTGTGAGCCATGTTCAGTTCCTCCTGGGAAGTTCTTGGTTAGGCGACTTTGGCGAGCACGTCGGACTCGCGCAGGACGAGCAGGTCGTCGCCCTCCACGGTCACCTCCGTGCCGCCGTACTTGGAGTAGAGGACCTCGTCGCCCTCCGAGACGTCCAGAGGGATGCGCTTGTCACCCTCGTCGTCCCATTTACCGTCGCCGACGGCGAGGACCTTGCCTCGCTGGGGCTTTTCCTTGGCGGTGTCGGGAAGGACGATGCCGCTTGCGGTCGTCTCCTCCTCCTCCAGAGCCTGGACGATCAGACGATCGCCGAGAGGCTTCAACTTCATGGACGCAACCTCCGGTCCTAGTACGTTTTCAAGGCCGCTTGGCACTCTAGCAGTGAGAGTGCCAAGCCCCGGAGAGAGGGCATCAGTGGGGCCCGAACGGGGATTTCCAAGGGCCCCAGGCTTCCCTCGGATCACGAAGGGCTTTAGACTCAGGGGTGGACGGACAGGGTCGTGCGTGACGGCGCGCGCGGAACTGCCCCTGACCCTCCGGCCGACGACCCCGACCGAGGAGGCTGAGTTCACTCGTGGCCGACACGAATACTGCCGACGTACGTCCGAAGTACAACATTCGTTTTCCCTCGGACGGCAGGGCTGTCGACCAGGATCAGGAGTGGGCTGAGATCGGCGTCAACGGCAACGGCAAGCTGCGTCGCTTCCGCTTCCACGACTACGCCGACCTCTACGAGCACCCCGGGCTCTACGAGCAGATCTTCTACGACGAGTTGGAGTGCCAGTCGCCCCAGGTGGTGACCGGCCTGCTGGGCGAGGTGCTCGCCTCCGAGAGCCTCGACGCCACCGACCTCCGGGTCTTCGACGTTGGCGCCGGCAACGGCATGGTCGGCGAGGAGCTCGCCAAGCTGGGCGCCGCCGAGATCGTAGGCGTGGACATCATCGAGGAGGCAGCCCAGGCCGCCGAGCGCGACCGTCCCGATGTCTACGACAAGTACCACGTGCTCGACCTGACCGAGATCCCCCCTGCGGCACGCTCCGAACTGGCCGACCGGCAGTTCAACACCCTCGTCTGCGTGGCTGCCCTGGGCTTCGGGGACATCCCCACGCGCGCCTTTGCCGAGGCCTTCAACCTCGTCCTCGACGACGGCTGGATCGCCTTCAACATCAAGGAGGAGTTCCTGGCCGAGGGCGAGAGCAGCGGCTTCTCCCGTCTGATCGCGCACATGACCAACGAGGGCACGATCGAGATGAAGGCGGGGATGACCTACCAGCATCGCCTGTCGGCGGCGGGCGAGCCGCTGGACTACCGGATCTTCATCGCCCGCAAGCAGCGCGACATCCCCGAGACCTGGATGAAGGAGGGGTAGGGCCCCAAGTTGGCGCCGAGACGGCGCCAACCCGGTCAGAACGCGGGCACGAGGCCTGCGGAGCTAATTCTGTGAGGGCGCCTGCGGACGCAGGCGCTCGGTGATGTCCGGCGGGCGCTGCGAGATCTGGGAGAAGCGAATGACGGTGACGGTGTCGTCGGATTCGATCTTGCGGCCGTAGATCTGCTCCAGGAAGTGCACGGTCTCGTCCACGCGGCGGAACTCCGGGTTGTCGTGCTCGATGTCGCGGGGCGAGATCTCGGAGACGCGCTTGACCTCGACGGTGTCGATCACGGCCTCGAAGATGCGCTCGCGGGGCGCGTGCTGGAAGCCCACGGTGACCAGCACGACCGTGCCCTGGGCATACTTGCGGCTCTTGTCGCCGAGCCGGATCGTGGCCGTCTTGCGGCCCTTCCTGAGCTGGTCGACGAACACCGGGGAGTAGAAGTTCAGGACGTACACGGCGGCCGCCAGCCTACTGCGTCGAACGAGCGGTGCTCGGCCGACCAACGCTCGGCCTGCGCTCCTCCGTTAGAGGCCACCGCGCCGTTCGAGGGCCCTCTGCGCCATGTCGCGCTCGCCGGGGTACTCCAGGCGCGCCGGGGCCTCGGCGAGCGGGACCCACAGGGCGGCGTCCACTTCGTCGTCGTGGTCGCGCACGCTGCCCGAGCGGTAGCGGCAGAGGAAGAAGCTCACGACCTTGAGCCGGCGCTCGCCGTGGAGCGAGTACCAGTAGCGCACGTCGCCCAGCTTCTCCTCGATCTCGGCGGTCACGCCCGCCTCCTCGCGCACCTCCCGCACGGCAGCCTGCTCGGCGGTCTCGCCTGGGTCGATGTGGCCCTTGGGAAGCGAGAGCACCTTCTTGCGGCGGGTGACCTCGACCACGGCGAGGAAAGGCCGGCCCTGGAAGTTCCGCACCACCAGGCCGCCGCTGGAGAACTCGCGCCTCACCCCTTCGTCCCCTCGACCAAGGGCACGAAGCGGACCGGGGTGACGGCTTCGACTGCGGTCCCGCGGATACGGACCAGCATCTCCCGGCCGCCGCGTTGCAGCGGCAGTGCCATGGGCGCGCCGGGGGAGGCCTGGTCGCGCAGGGCGCGCGGTGGCTCGCCGCTCGCGGTGGCGGTGACCGAGATCGCGTCGAACGGTGCCCGGTCGGGCACGCCCTGAGAGCCGTCGCCGTGACGCACGTCCACGTTGGCGTGGCCCAGCCGGGCCAGTCTCTCGCGCGCCGACTCGGCGAGCGCGGCGTGGCGCTCCACGGTCACCACCTCGGCGGCCAGCAGCGAGAGCACGGCCGCGGCGTAGCCCGAGCCGGTGCCCACCTCCAGCACCCGCTCACCGCCGCCGAGCTCGAGCAGCTCCGCCATCTTGGCCACGATCCAGGGCTGCGAGATGGTCTGGCCCTCCCCGATGCGCAGAGCGCCGTCGCGGTAGGCGTGGCGCCTGTGCTCATCGGGCACGAACTCCTCGCGGGGCACCTGGGCCATGGCGCTCAGCACCCGCTCGTCGGCGATCTCGCGCCCGTGCAGCTGGCGCTCGACCATGCGCGCGCGCTGGTCAGTGAATGAAGTTCCGAAGCCGCGCGGGCTCATGCACCGTAACCTTGCCCCGCCCGAGTGACACCACCCCTTCCCGTTCGAGCGTGGCCAGGAAGCGGCTCGCGCTCTCGCGCGAGGTCCCGGCCAGGGACGCGATCTCGGCCTGGGTGGCCCGTACGAGCACGTCCTGCTCCGGCGCCCCCTCGTCCTGGCGGGCAACCACCTGGGAGAGAACGGCTCCGGCGACCTTGCCCGGCACGGTCTGAAAGGACTGAGAGAGCAGACGCTCGTTCGTCCGCCGCACGCGGGCGGCCATGCTCGAGAGCATGGCGAGCGCCATGTCGGGGTGTGAGCGCACCAGGCGCTCGACATCGCGTCCGAGCAGGGCGACGGCCTCGGTCTCCTCGACAGTCTGTGCGGTGGCCGAACGTCGCTCGCCGCCGAACAGGGCGAGCTCGCCGAACATGGAGCCGGCGCGGAGCTCGGCGAGGGCGACCTCGCGGCCGTCGTCGTGGCCGCGGGTGAGCACCACGGTGCCGGTGCGGATCACATAGCACGTGTCGCCGCCGTCACCTTCCCGGAAGATCACCTCGCCGCGCTCGTAGGAGCGGGGCACGGCCACCTGGCCCAGCTGCTCGAGCTCGCGTGGCTCGAGGCCCGCGAAGACCTCGACCCGGGAGAGCAGCCGGAGGGTCTGCTCGCCACCAGCCACGGCGAGGACTCTATTGGCGCGATTGAACCAGTAGCGAAGGAGCGCAGGCCGAGCGTTGGTCGGCCGAGCACCGCTCGCTCGACTCAGCAGCGCGCCTCAGACCCCCTCGGGGGTGGGACCCGCCACCCCCACTGCGCCCTCCATGATCGACTCGATCTCGGCCTTCACGTCGTCGTCGAGGCGGATCTCCCCGGCGGGCGCCGTCCCCTCGATCTGCTCGGGATTCCGCGCGCCGACGATCGCCACGTGGACCGCGGGGTGCGAGAGCGTCCAGGCCACGGCGAGCTGGGGAACGCTCCAGCCGTGTTCGCCTGCCAGGCCGCGCAGGCGCTCGACCACCTCGAGGTTTGGCTCGAAGCCCTCGCCCGAGAAGAGATCGCTGCCGGCCCTCCAGTCGTCTTCGGCCGGCCGCCAGTCCTTGTCGATCTTCCCGCTGAGCAGCCCGTGGGCCAGGGGCCCGTAGACCAGCACGCCCACGTCGTGGTCCTCGCACCACGGCAGGGGATCACGCTCCACGTCGCGGCGAAAGAGGTGGTAGGGCGGTTGGAGGGTCTCCACCGCGATCTCGGCTTCGAGCGCGTCCATTTCCTCGGCCGAGAAGTTAGAGACCCCCACGTGGCGGATCTTGCCCTCGTCCCTGAGCTCCTTCAACGCGCCGCCGGTCTCCTCCGGCGGCGTTTCGGAGTCCGGCCAGTGCAGCTGCCAGAGGTCGATGGCCTCAACTCCCAGATAGCCGAGGCTCTCCTCCACTCCCTGGCGAATGCA
>JACCZR010000111.1 GCA_013695855.1 Thermoleophilaceae bacterium | reverse complement strand
GCCATCGCCACGCTCGGCCAGGCGGCTCTCGAGGGCCTGGACCACGACACGGTGATCGAGCGCTGTGCCCGGGCGGTGACCGCCTCTCTGGCGCTGGAGGCCTGCGGTGTCTTCGAGCTGACCGGCGAGGAGGGTCGCCTCGCCCTGCGCGCCGGCGCCGGCTGGACCCCCGCGCCCATGGGCACCGAGTTCGTTGGGGCCGACCAATCGGCCTTCGAGCATGTGCTGCGAACCGGCCAGCCGGTCGTGATCGAGGATCTCAGCGAGAGCGCCGAGCTGGAGGGCCTCGAGGTGCTGCGCGAGCGCTCCCACCGGGGCGTCGGCCTGGTGTGCGTCGGGCTGCCGGAGGGCCCGGCGGGCGTGCTGGTGGCCGCCTCGAGCGAGCCCAGGTCCTTTGCGGCCACCGAGCTGGACTTCCTGAAGGCCATCGCCCACACGATCGCGGCGTCGGCCGCCCGCCGGCGCCATGAGCAGGAGATGCGACACCGCTCGCTGCACGACGCGCTGACCGGCCTTCCCAACCGCACCCTGCTCGCCGATCGCCTGGAGATGGCACTGGCCGAGGCTCGTCGCGGAGAGGCGCAGGTGGCGCTGTTGCTGCTCGACCTCGACGACTTCAAGGACATCAACGACACCCTCGGCCACGAGACCGGTGACGTGGTCCTGAGCCGGCTCTCCGCGCGGTTGGCCGGCGCCGTGCGCGACTCAGACACGGTGGCGCGCCTCGGCGGCGACGAGTTCGCCGTGGTCGTCCCCTTCCTGGAGGGTCCGGAGGCAGCGGAGCTCGTGGCGCGCAAGCTGCTCGACGTGGTCGACGAGCCGGTGGAGGTGGGGGGCTCCCCCCTTCACCTGGCCGCCAGCGTGGGCGTGGCCATCGCGTCGAGTCAAGACCGGGAGACGGGGACTCTGCTCCGCCAAGCCGACATCGCGATGTACCAGGCCAAGCGGGCCGGCGGCGGCGTGGCCTTCTACGACCCCGGCCGCGACGTCACCTCGATGCGCTACCTGGCGGCAGCGGGCCAGCTGCGCGAGGGGATCGAGCGCGGCCAGCTGGTGCTCCACTACCAGCCCTGCTTTGAGCTGATGACGGGCGCGGTGCGGGGCATCGAGGCACTGGTGCGCTGGCAGCACCCCAGCCACGGGCTGCTCGCTCCCGACCGCTTCGTCCCCATGGCCGAGCGCGCGGGCCTCATGGCGCCGATGACGAGGGAGGTGCTGACGCGGGCGCTCGACCAGCGCGAGCGCCTTGCGCGGCTGGGCTTCGAGCTCGGCGTGGCGGTGAACATCTCTCCTCGCAGCCTCGAGGACGAGACGGCAAAGGACCTGGTCACCGCCGCCCTGGCCTCCACTGGGGGACCGCCATCCCGGCTGGAGCTCGATATCACCGAGAGCGCGGTTGTGGAGGACTGCGAACGAGTGGCCGCCGCGATGGACGTCCTCGGCGCGACGGGGGTGCGCTTCGCACTCGACCACTTCGGCACCGGCCACTCCTCGCTGTCCCACCTCGAGCGCCTACACCCCAAGCTCGTGAAGATCGACCGCTCGTTCACCGCCCGGCTCGGCGATTCGCGGGCGAGGGGCTTGGTGGGCTCGATGGTCAAGCTGCTCAGGGGGCTCGGGGTGATCGTGGTGGCTCAAGGCGTCGAGACCGAAGAGCAGCGCGTCTGCCTCCGCGAGCTCGGCTGCGAGCTTGCCCAGGGCTTTCATCTCGCCCGGCCGATGGCGGCAGCGCAGCTCGAGCGCTGGCTGGAGGAGCGAGCGGCGGACTCGCTGCTCTAGATCGCAGCCTCAAGCTCTGCCGCCGGGAAGCAGCGCCCGCAGCTGACGGGCCTCGGGTACGCGCAGCAGCCACACGGCGGCCGCGTAGGCGGCCAGGCCGACGCTGATGCCGGCGCCCACCGAGGCGATCTGGGCCGCCAGCGAGCTGCCAAGCGCCTCGGCAAGCCCGTACCACGCGCCGTAGGCCAGTGCGGCGAGCGGCACGGAGGCCAACAGCATCCGGGCGGCCGAGCCGAGCGTCCGCGGACCCTCCACCCCGTCCAGGTCGCCCCGCAGCACGACTCCCTGGGCCACGCACATGACCACCGTGCCGGCCACGGTGCCGATCACTATGCCGGCGATGCCGAGCGGCGCGTAGAGCGCGGCCGCCACCCCGGCGTTGACCACCAGGTTGGCGGCGCTCAGGGCGGTCGTCAGCCAAGGCCGCTGGAGGCTGAAGAAGGTGCGCGAGAAGAGCAGGCTGACGCCCTGGAAGGGCAGCGAGATCGACCACCACACCAGCGCCTCGGTCACCTGATCGGTGGCGTCGGCGCCGAACACCCCGCGCTCGTAGACCAGGCGCGTGATCGGCTCGGCCAGCACCGCCATCAACACCGCGCTGGGGATCAGAAGCAGGCAGATCTGGCGCACTCCGTTGCCCATGGTGCGCCGCAGGTCGTCGCGCTCACCCCGCGCGGCGAGCCGCGAAAGCGTCGGGAACAGGATCGTGGCAATCGAGATCGAGAAGAGGCCCTGGGGCAGCTGGTAGATGCGAAAGGCCTTGTCGATCGCTGCCGGGGCGCTGGTTGAGACCAGCGTGCCGAACAGCGAGTTGATCAGCAGGCTGAGGTTGATGAGGCCCAGCGCGATCGTGACCGGGAGCATGAGCTTGAGCACGTGCCGCACGCGCTCGCTGCGCCAGTCGAGGCTGAGGGTGAACTGCCCGCCCCGACCCCTCAGCCACGGCAGCGGGAGGACGAACTGCACGACGGTGCCCACCAGCACGCCGATCGCGTAGGAGTAGATCTCGTCGTCCTCGCTGAGGATCGGCTGCAGACCGGCGATCGCGGCGATGATCACCGCGTTCCACGCGATGGGCGCGAGCGCCGGAACGCTGAAGTGCCCGAAGGAGTTGAGCATCCCCACCGTCACCCCCGAGAGGGCGAGCAGCACGACGATGGGGAACATCAGCTGGGCGAGGCTCACCGTGAGGTCGGCGAGCGCGGGATCGTCGTCGAAGCCTGGGGCGAACAGGCCCATGATCGGGCGCGCAAACACCACGAACAGGGCCGTGACGACCCCGAGCAGGATCATGATCCCGAAGAAGAGGCTCGAGGCGATGCGGAAGGCCTCCCGGCGCTCGCCCTTCTCCAGCAGCTCTGTGAAGACGGGTATGAAGGCCCCCTGCAGGGCGGAGTCCGCGAACAGCGCGCGCATCAGGTTCGGCACCTGGAAGGCGATCGTGAAAGCCGACATCGCGCCGGACACCCCGAACAGGCTCGCGGCGACCACTTCGCGCGCGAGGCCCATGATGCGCGACAGGCCCGTGGCGAAGGAGAAGAAGGCCGTGCTGCGGGCCAGGCGTCCGCGCTCGCGGCCATCGTCGGTCGAGGGCACTGTCGCTACAGTTGCCGGGCGCCAATGGCCAACATCGCGTCACAAGAAAAGCGCATCCTCCGTACGGAACGCGAGCGCGAGGAGAATCGCCGCTACACCTCGCAGGTCAAGACCTCGTTCCGCCGCCTGCGCGACGCCGTCGACGCCGGCGAGTCCGAGCGAGTCGAGACCGAGCAGCGCCTGCTCGCCTCACGCGTGGACAAGGCCGTGCGCTCGGGCGCCCTTCATCGCAACAGCGGCGCGCGTAAGAAAGCTCGTGCCGCGCGTTTGGCTCGCAGGGCCTAGACTCTCCTCCGCGGGGGACATAGCCGGTCGTCCAAGAGGAGGGTTCTAAGTGCTGGTCGGAGTGATCATCGTAGTCTGCATCCTGCTGTTGATTCTTGCGTTCCTGGTCCCGCGCCTGTCACGAGGGCCCCAGCGAGGGGTCGACAAGACGCTTGGTGTCGGCCAGCGCGCGGGCGGCAAGGCCCCCGGGCCACTGGGGAAGCTGCTGTCAAAGCCCTTCGCGAGCTCGCGCAAGGCGACCAACAAGAGCGCTCAGGGCGGCCGCAAGGCCCGCGGGAAGTCCCCGCTGTAGA
>JACCZR010000109.1 GCA_013695855.1 Thermoleophilaceae bacterium | reverse complement strand
CGAAGGTGCAAAAGCTCGACCGAGCGGGCGTGCGGTCCACCTTCCGTCGCATCTTCAGCACAGAGCTGCTGCGCCTGGAGGAGGCCGGCCGTCTGGAGGACCTGAAGCGGACCCTCGCGGCCAGCTCGCAGCTGCTGCTGCTGACCGAGACCATCGACCCCATGGGCGATCCGAGAAGGGCCCGGACGGAGGACGTCACGTCGATCCGCGACGGGCGTTCGCTAGTGGCGCCCGGAGTCAGGGCCGGCGCACGTCGACCACGAACGGCAGGGTTCGCCCCCGCGCGCTTACTCGGAAGCGCCCGCCGCTTCGTCCTGCCGCCGGCGGCGCTCGAAGCGCCCTGCGCGGAAGGCCTCCGGAATCGCCGAGGCGTAGACCGCGGTGCCCCGCCCATCGCGCTGCTTTCCGTATAGCAGCGCGCGGTCGGCGCGGGCGATCAGCTCCGTTGGCGTCTCGCCCGGCCGCCACTCGGCCACCCCGGCCGTGGCGCCGACCTCGCCCGAGCGCTCCTCGAGGGCATCGACCGCCCGGCCCACGCTGCCAAGCGAGCGGTGGGCCACCTCACCCGCCGCGGCCTCGTCGACCCCGTAGGCCAGCACGGCGAACTCGTCGCCGCCGTAGCGGGCGACGGTGTCGTAGGGACGCATCGTCGCGCGCAGGGCGTGACCGACCCGACGCAGGACCTCGTCGCCCACGAGATGACCGTGCTCCTCGTTCACGGCCTTGAAGCCGTCCAGATCGAGTAGGACAAGCGAGAGGTCGTGACCGGTGCGCTCGCAGCGGGCCAGCTCGCGCCCCAGGGCGTCGTGCAGGGCGGCGTGGTTGACGCAGCCGGTGAGCGAGTCGGTGCGCGCCTGGTGCGCCAGCCCGGCGTGCGCGCTGGCGTTGCGACACGCCGCCGCGGCCAGATCGGCGAAGCCCTCCAGCAGCTCCAGCTGCTCGTGGGTGAGCGGCTGATGCGCTTGGCGGTTGCCCACTGCCAGCACGCCGCGCAACTCGCCGTCCCAGTGCATCGGCACTCCCAGCTCGCCCTCGATGTCCGAGAAGCCGACGGGCGAGCGGGTCAGCTCGGCGTAGTCGTTGGTGAACATGCCCTCCCCGGACGCGGCGACCCGGCCGGCCAGCCCCTCGCCCGGCCTCAGCCTGGTGCCGACCAGCTCGGGCGGGAACCCGTACAGAGCCTCGAGCCGGATGCCCTCGACGCCGTCCCCCAGCCACACGCAGGCACAGTCGCCGGCCAGGAAGCCGGCCGCTTCTACACATATGCGCACGAGCACCCGGGTGAGGTCGAGACTCTCGTTCACTATCCGCCCGGCGCGCACGAGCTCGACCTGGCGGGCGGTGCGGCCCGCGTGCTCTTCGGCCAGGCGGAGCTGGTCGAGGCCGGCAGCGGCCGCGGCCGCGAACGCGCCCGCCAGCTCCACTTCCTCGGGTCCGAACTCTCGTTCGGCCCCCGAGAGCAGCACGAGCACGTGGCCAGGCATGTCTCGGGAACGCATGGGCACCAACAGGGACGAGCACGCCTTGATGTCCGCGAGCAGGCGCCCCAACTGCAGAGAGCCCTCGCCGGTCAGCTGCAGGGGCACCAGCCGGCCGTCCACCAGGTCGGAGACCGCCGAGAGCTCATCCAGGGCGATCGAGCCCTTCCGCTCGGCCTCGGGCGGTTCGGCGGCGATCACGGTGGCCCGCGCTTCGCGCTCGGCCAGCTCCACCATCAGCACCACCTCGACCGCGAAGGCGCGGCGGATCTCCGCGATGAGGTTGCGGCGGACCGCCTCGGGCCCCTCGCTCTCGAGCCCGCTGACCAGCATCCGCGAAACCGCGTGTACGGCCTCGCCGGCGCTCGGGACAGGTGACGGCGAAACGCCACTGGCGCTCTGAGCGCCCGCCGGAGGGACGGAGGCACCCACCACTCCCCTGTCGGCGGCTCCCGCGGGAGCCTCTAGAGCCCCAACGTCTTCGCGATGATGTTCTTCTGAATCTCCGAGGTTCCGCCGTAGATGGTGGTCACCACCGCTGCGCGCAGGTGGCCCTCCATCGGGTACTCGGAGGCGTAGCCGTAGCCGCCGGCGGTCTGCACGCCGTCAAGAGCGCAGCGCTTGGCCAGTTCGGTGGCCGCCAGCTTGGCCATCGAGGCCTCCTGGGGCAGCATGCGCAAAGGGTCCTCGTCGGTAAGCCGCGCCACCCAGCGCACCAGCAGGCGGGTCTGCGCCAGCTCGGTGGCGCGGTCGGCGAAGCGGTGCTGAATGGCCTGGAAGGACCCCACAGGCCGGCCGAACTGCTTTCGCTCCTTCGCGTACTTCAGGGCATCGTCGAACGCGCGCTGCGCGATGCCCAGCGCGCTGGCGGCGAGGATGATCCGCTCCACGTTCAGCCCGGCCATGAGCTGCAGCCAGCCGTTGCCCTCGGTGCCCAACAGCGCCTCCTCGGGCACGCGCACGCCGTCGAGGTGCAGCTCGTTGGTCTCCTGGCCACCCATGGTCGGGATGGGGGTCATCGTGAAGCCCTCGGCCTCGCGCGGCACCAGGATCATCGACAGCCCCTCGTGGCGCTCGGACCCCTCGCCGGTGCGACAGACGATCAGCACATGGCTGGCGCGGTGGGCGTAGGAGCACCACATCTTCGCACCGTCGATCACCCATTCGCCCTCCTCCAGGCGGGCACGCGTCTTCAGCGCTGCCACGTCTGACCCCGCGTCGGCCTCCGACATGGCGATGGCCAGCGTGCCGCCCGCGGTCACCCGGGCGAGGAAGTCCTTCTTCTGCTCGTCGGTCCCGAAGCGATTGAGCGCGCCGACCACGATCAGGGTGACCCCGTAGGCGGCCACCGGGATCTGCCCGCGAGCCGTCTCCTCCAAGAACAGCGTGGCGTCGAGGAACGAGCCGCCCGAGCCGCCGTAGGACTCGTCGATCGTCAGCCCGTACCAGCCAAGCTCCCCCATGCGCGCGGCGGCCTCGTCGGAGTGATGGTCCTCCTGGCCCTCGAGCTCGAAGCGCTCGCGCTCGGCGAAGTCGCGCAGGGCGTCGACGAAGTCCCGCTGCTCGGGCGTCAGATCGGTGTCCGGGCCCACGGCGGTGGCCACTACGCCCTCACCCCCGCGGGCGCGCCGTTGCGCTGCGCCGGCGCCTCGGGCTTGAAGCGGTTGAGCTCGCGCCGGGCGATGCTCGCCTTGTGCACCTCGTCGGGCCCGTCGGCGATGCGCAGCCAGCGCCCCTGGCGCCAGGCCAGGGCAAGCGGCACGTCGTCGGACATGCCCAATGCGCCGTGGACCTGCATGGCGCGGTCGAGCACCTCCTGGTGCATCTGGGCGGCGATCACCTTGATCATCGAGATGTCCTGGCGGGCCTCGCGCTTGCCCTCGGTGTCCATCTTCCAGGCGGCGTGGAGGACCATCAGGCGTGCGGAGTCGATCTCCATGCGCGACTTGGCCACGAAGTCCTGGACGAACTGCTTGTCGGCGAGCCTGCCGCCAAAGGACTCGCGCGTGTTCGCGTGGGTGCACATGAGCTCAAAGGCGCGCTCGGCCGAGCCGATCGCCCGCATGCAGTGGTGGATGCGCCCCGGGCCAAGGCGGTCCTGTGCGATGGCGAAGCCCGCGCCCCGCGGGCCGAGCAGGTTGCCCTCGGGGACACGCGCGCCCTCGTAGCGCACCTCCCAGTGGCCGGGCCCGCTGTCGTGGCCCATCACCGCCACGGGGCGAATGCCGTGGAAGCCGGGCGTGTCGAGTGGCACGCAGATCATGCTGGCGCGTCTGTGCGGCGCGGCGTCGGGATCGGTGACCACCATGGCGATCGCCACCTCTGCGCCGTTGTAGCCCGACGTGAACCACTTGTGGCCGTTAATGACCCACTCGCGTGTGCCCCCTGGGGCATGGGCCTCGAGCTCGCCCCGGGCCGCCAGGCCGGTGGGGTCGGAGCCTGAGGTCTCGGGCTCGGTCATCGAGAAGCAGGAGCGGATCGTGCCCTCGAGCAGCGGCTCGAGCCAGCGGCGCCGCTGCTCGTCGGTGCCGTACTCGGCCAAGATCTCCGCGTTGCCGGTATCGGGCGCCGAGCAGTTGAAGGCCATCGGCGCGACAGGAGAGCGGCCCATCTCCTCGCAGAGCATCCCATACTCCCAGTTGGTCAGCCCCGGGCCGTACTGCTCGTCGGGCAGGAAGAGGTTCCACAGGCCCTCGGCCTTGGCGCGCTCGCGAATCTCGACCAGCACGGCCGGGTATGCCACACCGGGCCGGACCTCTTCGTCGAGCGCGGTGAGCGCCTCGTCCTCGACCGAGATCACATGCTCCTCGGAAAAGCCGCGCACCCGCTCGAGCAGCGAGACCACGCGGTCCGAGGGCCGAAAGTCCATCGCC
>JACCZR010000089.1 GCA_013695855.1 Thermoleophilaceae bacterium | reverse complement strand
CCCCTCAGCCGGCAACGCCGCAGCAGCCCGCTCCCACCCCGCCTACCGGCGGCGGGGGCGGCGGAGCCCAGGCCGCACCCGGCTAGAGGGCCCTGTCGCCGTGCGAGACCGCGACACCCACTTGAGGTGAGTCAGGCCGCCGCACTGACGCGCGGCCGGCGCATGCCCGGCGGCAGCGGGCGCGATACGTGCCGGCTGTCGGCGTCGCAGAAGCGCCAGGGCAGGTCCGCCGCCTTCGTGATCCCGATGCGGGGCCCCGCGACCAGCCGGGGGGGCGCCGTCCCTTCCGGGCGTGTCTCGATCTCGATCGGGCCACCCGGCACCGAGGTGCCGTTGAGCTCCAGGTCGATGCCCAGGGCCTGGGTGAGCTTGCCCGGTCCCGAGCAGAGGTCTCCGGGACGATCGAGGTTGCGGCGCTCGCGCATGAGGTCGAGGCCTTCGAGCGGCTCCAGCGCACGAATAAGGACCGCGGCGCCCACCCCCTCGGGCTCACACACCGCGTTGAACAGGGCGTGGATGCCGTAGGAGCGGTAGACGTAGGCCACGCCAGGCGCCCGAAAGAGCGTGTGGGTGCGCGCGGTGAGCCCGATGTGCGCGTGGCAGGCGGGCTCTGACTCGTGGTAGCTCTCGGTTTCCACGATGCGCCCAGCCGTCTCGCCGTGGCGCAGCACGCAGCCCACCAGCTCCCGGGCCACCTCACCGACCGAGCGGGCGTAGAAGTCGGCCTGGGCCTGCGGGGACCTCAGGCCCGCTCCTCCAGCGCGGCTCTGGCGCGCTCGAGTTGCTCGCGGACGCGCGCGAGCGAGGTGCCGCCCGCCGAGACTTTGGACTCGAGTACGCCGCCCCCGGTCACCAGCTCGGCCAGTATCTCGGGCTCGAGGCCCGGGGCCAGGCGCTCCAGCGCTTGCGCAGAGAGCCCCGAGAGGCCCCGGCCGCTTGCCAGCGCCTCGCGGACCAGGCCGCCCACCATGCCGTGGGCCTCGCGGAAGGGCACTCCGCGGCGCACGAGCAGATCGGCGACGTCGGTGGCCGCCAAGAGCTCGTCGGCTGCCGCGGCGGCCATCCGCGCGCGATCGAAGCTGGTGCCGGCGATCATCGGTGCCGCCACGCTGAGGCAGAGCTCGAGCGTGTCGACGGCGTCGAAGAGCTGCTCCTTGTCCTCTTGGAGGTCTTTGTTGTAGGCCAGAGGAAGGGCGTGGAGCACCCCGTGCAGGGTGGTCAGACGGCCAACGATCCGCGGGGCCTTGGCCCGCAGCAGCTCCGCGGCGTCGGGGTTCTTCTTCTGGGGCAGGAGGCTCGAACCCGAGGCGAAGGCGTCGGCCACCTCGCAGAAGCCGAACTCGTCGCTGGACCACAGGACGAGCTCGGTTCCGAGCTGGGAGAGGTGGGTGGCGCAGGTAGCCGCCGCGGAGAGCAGGTCCAGCACGTGGTCGCGGTTGGAGACCGCATCGAGCGAGTTCTCGCCTACGCGTGGGAAGCCGAGCTGCTCGGCGAGGAAGTCCCGGTCGGTGTCGAAGGTGGTGCCCGCCACGGCGCCCGAGCCCAGCGGCAGCTCGCCCGCGGCCTCGAAGGCGAACGCGAAGCGCAGGCGGTCGCGGCGCAGGCGCCAGAAGTGAGCCAGCAGGTGGTGGGAGAGGTACACCGGCTGCGCTCGCTGCAGGTGGGTATAGGCGGGCATCGCCCAGTCGAGATGGCTCTCGGCCTGTTCGATCAGCGCCTGCATCAGATCCCCCACGAGCCGGCCCGCCTTCGCCGCGCCGTCCCGGACGTAGAGCGCCATGTCGGTGGCCACCTGATCGTTGCGCGAGCGCGCGGTGTGCAGCTTGCCGCCGGCGGCTCCGATCAGCTCGGTGAGGCGGCGCTCTATGGCCATGTGAACGTCCTCGTCGCCCTCGCGGATCTCGAAGCTCCCCCACTCGACTTCCTCGCGGACGTCGGTGAGCCCCTTTTCGATCGCGGCGAGGTCCTCCTCACCGATGATTCCCTGACGGGCCAGCATGCGCGCGTGTGCCAGCGAGCCGCGGATGTCCTGCGGCGCCAGGCGGAAGTCGAACCCCACGGAGGAGTTCAGGGCGCGGAACAGCGGATCCTGCGGGTCGGGCAGGCGGGCCATGCCAGCGAGAGTAACCCGGGCCATGCGTCGCAGATGGCGTGCGCTGAATGGGGGGACAAGGATCGGAGCCTCCGTAGGCTGTGCCGGCGGATTTCAGCTCTCCGATGTCCCCTCCAGACGTGGCCCGTTTACCAATATGGAGGACATGGGCAAGGGCCTGATCGCGCTGCTCGACGGGACGCACGATCGCGAGGCGCTGACACGGGCGATGCGAGACGGCGGCACCGGTGCCGTGCCCGGCATGGCTGCGAGCCTCGCGCGGCTCCCCGACCTCGGGCTGCTGGTCGGCGAGCAGCGCTAAGGCGTGGGGTGCAGGCCCGTTACCGCGGCCACCTGGCTGGCCAGGATAAGGCCGAGCAGGTATAGGCTCACGCCCCAGCCGGCGTAGGCGTTGCGCCCGCGCGGGTAGAGGCGGCCTTCCGGGCTGCGGCCGATCGAGACCAGCACCGGCACGAAGAAGAGCAGGCCCAGCCCGATCAGCGCGTAGCCGGTCCAGCCGGTCACCAGGTACTCGGCTTCGAAGCGAAAGTCGCTCGCGATCGCCTCTATCGAGCGACGCCACATCAAAGCTGGGAGGACGGCGGCGAAGACGAAGCCGAAGAAGCCCACCCAGCGCGCCTTGCGACGCGAGAGGATGTGCTTCTCAGTCCTCGTCGGCACCCTTCCCGGCACGGTTCGAGGATAGCCTGGCTTTCATAACATCGGGGGTGTGCAGCCGGTGACACGCAGGGCCCGGCCGGGCGATGCCGAGATGGCCGCGCGGCTGGTGCACGAAAGCGCCGGCGGCCTCTACGACCGCTTCGCCGGCGGGCCCGAGCGGGCACAGCGGGTCCTGCGCAAGGCGTTTGCGCAACAGGGCAGCAATGCCAGCTCCGAGGTGATCTGGGTAAGCGACCTGGACGGTGAGGTGGCTGCGGCGATGGCCGCCTTCCCCGTGGACCAGACCCCGCGGCGGGCCCGGGCCTTCCTCACCCTCACCCTGCGCTCGCTGCCGCCCTGGCGCTGGCCGCCCACCCTGCGCCTCTACTACGCGGGCGCCCGCGCCGCCCCTCCCCCTCCAGCGGGGTCGCTCTACGTGGACGCGCTGGCCACCGACGCCGGGCAGCGGCGCCGCGGCGCCGCCCAGGCCCTGCTCGAGGCGGCCGCCGAGCGTGCTCGCTCGCTCGGACTGCGCTCGGTGAGCATCGACACCGGGATCGACAACGCCGCCGCCCGGGCGCTCTACCGCCGCGCGGGCTTCGAGGAGGTGGCCGCTCGGCCTGGCAGCGGTGACGTGCCGGGCTTCGTGGCGCTGGTCAGACAGCTCGGCTGAGGGCAGTGAGCACGCCGCCGAGGGCCTCGGCCACCTGGGCCACCTCCCCTTCGGACAGCGAGCCGAAGAAGGGCAGCGCCAGCGAGCGCGCGGCCACGTCCTCGCACACCGGGAACTCGCCCTCGCGGTGGCCGAAGCGCTCGCGGTAGAAGGCGTTGAGGTGAATCGCGGGCAGGTAGGGCTTGGAGTCCACGCCGCGCTCGCGAAGCTTCATCATCACCGCGTCGCGGTCTGTGCCCCGGGGCAGCTGGAGCACGTAGACGAACCACGAGCGCCGGTCGCCGCCCTCGTCGGCACACGGCAGCTCGAGCTCCTCGAGGTCACCAAGGGCCTCGCCGTAGAGAGACGCCACGCGCGCCCGGTCGGCGAGCAGCCGGTCCAGGCGCTCAACCTGCGCGAGGCCCAGCGCGCAGCTGAGGTCGTCGAGGCGGTAGTTGAACCCCAGGCGGTCGTGGTCGAGCCAGCCCATGTCGGGAGCGCGGCCCTGGTTTCGCTCCGAGTCGATGCGGGATGCGACCTCCTGCGAGGGGCAGACGACAGCCCCTCCCTCCCCCGTCGTCAGCTGCTTGTTGGGGTAGAAGCCGAAGGTGGCCAGGTGGCCGCGCGCGCCAACCGGAGCGCCGTCGGCGTGCACGGCACCGAGCGCCTCGCAGGCGTCCTCGACGATCCACAGGCCGCGGTCGCCGGCCAGCCGTTCCAGGGCGGTCATGTCGGCGGGGTAGCCGAAGATGTGCACCGGCAGCAGGCCCACGGTGCGCTCGTCCACCGCCGCCTGCGCGGCGGCGGGATCGAGGTTCAGCGTGCGAGCGTCGATGTCGCAGAACAACGGCTCGGCGCCCTCGTACACCATGCAGTTCGCCGAGGCCACAAAGGAGAACGGCGAGGTGACCACCCGCTCGCCGGGCTCTATGCCCGACGCGCGCACGCTCAGGTGCAGCGCCGCCGTGCCGCTGGACACCGCTGAGACGCGGTCGACCGCCAGCCAGGAGGCCAGCGCGGACTCGAACTCGCCCAGCCGGGGCCCGAGCGCGAGTCGGCCGCTGTCCAGCGTCTCCAGCACGAGCTCGCGCTCGCGTGGCCCGACGTCCGGCCGGGCCAGCGGGATCAAGCGCCCGCGCGCTGCGCTCGCGCGGGAAGCATGCCGGCCTCGAGCGAGTCCACCAGGGCTTCCCAGCTGGCCTCGATGATGTTCTCGGAGACGCCGATCGAGCCCCAGGTCTCGGTGCCGTCGCTGGCATCGAGCAGCACCCGCGTGACGGCCCCGGATCCGAGGTTCTCGTCGAGGATGCGCACCTTGAAGTTCACCAGCGAGATCTCGCGGAGGTGCGGATATGTCTCGCCGATGGCGTCGCGCAGCGCGCGGTCCAGCGCGTGCACTGGGCCGTTGCCCTCCGCGGTGCGAACGAAGCGCTCGCCGTCCACGTAGATCTTGATCGTGGCCTCGGTCTCGACCCGGCCGTCGGCCCGCTTTTCCACGATCACCCGCCAGGCCTCGAGGGTGAACAGCGGCTCGTAGTCGCCGGTCTCCTTGCGGATCAGCAGGTCGAAGGAGCCGTCGGCCGCCTCGAGCTGGTAGCCGCGGTGCTCGAGCTCCTTCACGCGCTCGATCACCCTTGTCGCAGTGGCGTCGTCCACGTCGGCTCGCGCCTTCACGGTGCCCTTGCCGGCCAGCTCTGACATGAGCATCCGCCGGTCGGCGCCGACCTCGCTCGGGTCGACGTGCTCGAACGTACGGGCGTCGCGCGTGACCCCGGCAACGTGCATCCCCCCCTTGTGGGCGAAGGCGTTCTGCCCCACGTAGGGCTGGTCGGGGTCGGGGCGCACGTTGCACAGCTCGTCGACTCGGTGGGCCACCTCGGTGAGGCGCTCGAGGCGCTCGGGCTCGATCACCTCCGCGCCCAGCTTCAGCTGGAGGTCGGGCACGATCGTGATGAGGTTCGCGTTTCCGCAACGCTCGCCGTAGCCATTGACGGTGCCCTGGACCAGCGACACGCCGGCCTCCACGGCCACCAGGGAGTTCGCCACGCCGCAGCCGGCATCATCGTGGGTGTGGATCCCGAGCGCTGCGCCGGCCAGCTCCTCGCGCACGCGGCTGGTCGCCTCTGCCACCTGGCCGGGCAACGACGAGCCGTTGGTGTCACACAGCGTGAGGTTCTCGGCCCCCGCCTCGGCGGCGGCCCGCAGGCAGCGCAGCGCGTAGGCGGGGTCGTCGCGGAAGGCGTCGAAGAAGTGCTCGGCGTCGTAGATCACGCGCTTGCCCTGCCCGCGCAGGAAGGCCACCGACTCGGCGATCATGCGCAGGTTCTCCTCGGGATCGACTTGGGTGACCTTCTCGAGGTGCAGCCCCCAGGTCTTGCCCACCAGGGTGCACACGGGCGCGAAGCAGTCGGCCAGCACGCGCAGCCCCGCATCGTCCTCTGCGGCGCTGCCGCGCCTGCGGGTCATGCCGAAGGCGACGATCTCCGCCCGCTCGAAGCTCTCGCGCGAGAGCAGGTCGAAGACCGCCTCCTCCTTTGGGTTCGAGGAGGGGAAGCCGGCCTCGACGAGATGCACGCCGAGGTCGTCGAGCGCGTGCGCGACGCGCAGCTTCTCGTCGACTGAGAGCGACATGCCCTCGCCCTGCATGCCGTCGCGCAGCGTCGTGTCGTAGAGCAGAACCTTCATGGTGGAGCGCCTTTCGGTGTGCGGGACGAGCGAAGAGGGACGGCCGGGGCCGTCTAGATAATTCGCTCGGCGCGGGGCGCGCTCACGCCCTCGATGGTAAAGGTGTCGAGCGAGCGGTGCTCGGCCGGCCAGCGCCCGGCCTGCGCTCCTCCGCCAGGGGCACGTGGTCCAGCCACTCGGCGTAGCGCTCGTCGCGCCCGTGGAGGGCGTCGTCGAAGACCCGCTGGATCTCCTGCGTGACGGGTCCCGGGCGGCCGATCTCGATGTCGTCGATCTCCCGCATTGGCACGATCTCGGCGGCGGTGCCGGTGAGGAACACCTCGTCGGACAGCGGGAGCTCCGCGCGGGCCACGTCGCGTTCGACCACCTCGTGACCGAGGTCGCGAGCGATCTGCATGACCGACTTGCGGTTGATTCCGTCGAGGATGCTGGCCGTCTGGGGTGGGGTCACGATCTGCCCGTCCTTGACCACGAACACGTTCTCCCCGGTGCCCTCGCAGACGTGACCCTTGTCGTCGAGCAGGATCGCCTCGTCGTAGCCGCTCTTGACCGACTCGACCTTCGCCAGCACGGAGTTCAGGTACTGGCCGCTGGCCTTGGAGTGCGGTATGAGCGAGTCGGGCGAGATGCGCCGCCACGACGACGTCTTGGCCCGCACCCCGTTGACCTTGCTCTCCTCGCCCAGGTAGGCGCCCCACTGCCACACCGCGATCGACACCTCAACCGGGTTGTCAAGCGGATTGAGGCCCATGGGCCCGTAGCCGCGGTAGACCAGCGGGCGGATGTAGCACTCGCGCAGGCCGCAGCGGGCGATCAGCTCGTGCGTTGCCTCGCGCAGCTGGTCGCGCGAGTAGGGCAGGTCCATGTAGTAGAGCTTCGAGGAGGCCTCGAGGCGCTCGAGGTGGTCGAGGTGGCGGAAGATCGCCGGGCCGTCCGGAGTCTCGTAGGCGCGAATTCCCTCGAAGACTCCGGTTCCATAGTGCAGGCCGTGGGTGAGTACGTGCACCTTCGCGTCCTCCCATTCGACGAACTCGCCGTTCATCCAGATGAGATCCGCGGTGTTCAACACGTGCTCCCTACAGGCTCGCGAGGACCGCCCGGGTGGCGTCCTCTGTGGTGGCTTCGCCGCCGAGGTCCGGGGTGCGAAGCCCGGCCTCGAGCGCCTCGTCGACGGCCGATTCTAGGGCAGCGGCCTCGCTCTCCATAGCCAGTCCGTGACGCAGCATGAGTGCCACCGAACCGAACATGGCCAGCGGATTGGCCCTGCCGGTGCCTGCGATGTCGGGCGCCGAGCCGTGCACGGGCTCGAAGAGGCCCGGCGTGTCCTCGTCTCCCAGCGAGGCACTCGGCAGCATTCCGAGGGAGCCCGTGAGCATGGCCGCCTCGTCGCTGAGGATGTCACCGAAGAGGTTCTCGGTGAGGATCACCTCGAAATGCCGTGGCGCCGAGACCAGCTGCATCGCGGCGTTGTCGACCAGCATGTGCTCGAGCTGAACGAGCGGGAACTCCTCGGCGTGCACCCGTGAGACGGTCTCGCGCCACAGGCGCGAGGTCTCGAGCACGTTCGCCTTGTCCACGCTGACTACCTTCGAGCGCGCCGAGGCGAACGCGACGCGCGCGATGCGCTCGACCTCTCCGACGGTGTAGGCGCAGTCGTCGTGGGCGCGGTCGCCTTCCCGGCCCGAGTCGCCGAAGTAGATCCCGCCGGTGAGCTCTCGCACCACCAGCAGGTCGGTGCCCTCGATCCGGTCGCGCTTGAGGGGGCTGGCGTCCAGCAGCGCGGGGCTCGGGCGAACCGGGCGCAGGTTGGCGAACAGCTCCAGGCCCTTGCGCAGGCCGAGCAGGCCCTGCTCGGGGCGCGGGGCCGCGGGATCGACCGTGTCCCACTTCGGCCCGCCCACGGCGGCCAGGAGGATGGCTTCCGAGCTGCGGCATGCCTCGAGCACCTCCTCGGTCAGGGCGGTGCCGTGGGCATCGATGGACGCGCCGCCCACGAGCCGCTCCTCGAGCTCGAAGTCACCGAGCGCGCCGAGCACCCGGACCGCCGCGGCCAGTATCTCGGGGCCGATCCCGTCGCCGGGCAGGGTGACTATCCGGGCGGCCATCTACGGCCGGGCACGCTAGCGACAGCGGCCCGCCTGGTCCCGTGCCACGAGCGAAGCTCAGGCCCGCGGCGTCGGGTACCGCCGACGAGCTCTGGGCTCTAGAGGGCCTGCGATCCAGGACGAGATCCCCGGGCGCGGTGCCTTCACGGGTACGGTCACCCTGCCTTCGGGGGAGCACTACGACTGGCAGCAGGAGTTCTCGGTCGGCGATCTGCTCGAAGAGCCCTGGGAGCCGCTTGGCGAAGCCCTGTCGGCCCTCTCTCACCCCGTACGCCTGGTTCTCCTGCGAGCGTCCTCGGACGGCGCGCGGTCAGGCAGGAGGTTGTCCTATGAGCGGGGACGCACGGCTCGCCGCCGACGCCCGCGCGGCCCTCGAGGGACAGCAGGGCATGCATGCGCTTGCCCTAGCCCGCGTCGAGCGCGGGCAGGTACCAGCGCATCGCCCTCGAGCCCGACGACGAGGCGCGGGGGGGCGCTAAACCCGCGGGCGGCGGGCGCTCAGGTTCAGCCGCACGTAGTCGAGCTCCAGCGGGCTCCCGCAGCGAGTGGCCACGGCCTCGAGGTAGGGCTCGTGCAGCTCTTCGGGAAGGCGCTCCAGGTGATGGCCCAGGCAGACGGTGCGCAGGTACTCGACGGGATCCTCGAGCGTCACGGGCCAGGGCGCCAGGTTGGTCTCCACCTCCTCGAAGCCGGCCTCCCGAAGACGCTCGGCTGTCTGAGCGGGGCCGGCGAAGTTCCACGGACCGGCCCAGCCCGCGAGGTGCGCGGCGAAGGGCTCGCGATCGCCCACCTTCCGCGCCGCCTCGTTGAAGCGCTCCACGTTGCCCTCTCCCCCGCACTGCGCCTCCAGCCACCCGCCCGGCCGAAGCGCCGCGAACAGCCGCGCGAACAGTGCCTCGTGGTCGAGCACCCAGTGGAAGACCGCGTTGGAAAACGCGGCGTCGACGGACTCGTCGAGCATGAGCTCGGCCAGGTCGGCCTCGATCACTGAGGTTCGGCCTGGGTCCAGTGCCTCACGTGCCTCCGCCACCATGGAGGGCGCGCAGTCCACCGCCACCACCCGGCCGTTGGGGAGGCGCTCGAGGAGCATCCTCGTGACCCGTCCGCTGCCGCAGCCGGCGTCGAGCACGGTCTCGTCGCCGCGCAGCGCCAGACGGTCGAGCACCCTCTCGGCCCACGCCGCCTGCGGACCGGACACTCGCTCGTAGGAGCGCGCATCCCAGTCGCGGGTCACCCCAGCGCCGTGGTCACGGGCCCCGTGCGCTCGTGCTCGTGCTCGTAGCGGTCGATCGCCCCCTCATCCTGCAGCGTCACGCCGATGTCGTCGAGGCCATCGAGCAGCCGCCGCTTGGTCTCGGGGTGGATGTCGAAGCCAACCTCACGCCCGTCGAAGCGCACAACCTGCTCGCGGAGGTCGATCTCCGCTTCGGTGGCGTCCATGAGCGCCTGGACCTCCTCCTCGGACAGCGGCACCGGAAGCAGCCCGATCTTGGTGCAGTTGGAGTAGAAGATGTCGGCAAAGGACGGCGCCACCAGCGCCTTGAAGCCGAAGTCCTCGAGCGCCCAGGGAGCGTGCTCGCGTGAGGAGCCGCAGCCGAAGTTGCGGCCGGTCACGAGGATCGGGTTGGGGTCGAGGTCCCAGCCGGGCTCCTTGGCCCAGTCGTAGAAGAGGAACTCGCCGAAGCCCGAGCGCTCCACGCGCTTGAGGAACTGCTTGGGGACGATCTGGTCGGTGTCGACGTCGCTGCGCCGCAGGACCGAGATGGGCCCTCTGATCAATTCAACGGGATTCATGCCCACTCCCTGATGTCGACGAAGCGCCCCTCGATGGCCGCGGCGGCGGCCATCTTGGGGCTCACGAGGTGCGTGCGGCCCCCGCGGCCCTGACGCCCCTCGAAGTTGCGGTTCGACGTGGAGGCGCAGCGCTGGCCCGGGCTGAGCGTGTCGGGGTTCATCCCCAGGCACATCGAGCAGCCGGCCGAGCGCCAGTCGAAGCCCGCCGCGCGGAACACCTCGTCGAGGCCCTCGGACTCGGCCTGCGCCTTCACCTGGTTGGAGCCCGGAACCACCATCGCGTCCACTCGGGCGGCCACCTTGCGCCCCTTCACGATCTCGGCTGCCTCGCGGAGGTCGCCGATGCGCGAGTTCGTGCAGGAGCCGATGAACACGCGGTCCAGCTGGATCTCCTGGATCGGGGTGCCGGCCTCGAGTGCCATGTACTCCAGCGCGCGATGGTCGCCTTCGGTGCGCGGCTCGGGCACGGCCTCGGTCACCTGAACGACCATCCCGGGCGTGGTGCCCCAGGTGACCTGGGGCGAGAGCTCGGAGGCGTTGATCTCGACCTCGCTGTCGAACCGGGCACCGTCGTCGGTGCGCAGCGCCGACCACTCCTCGAGCGGGAGCGGGTCGGGCGCCGCGGCGCGGCCTTCGACCCACTCGGAGGTCACGTCGTCGGGCGCCACCATCCCGGCGCGGCCACCGGCCTCGATGGTCATGTTGCACATGGTCATGCGACCCTCCATCGAGAGTGCCTCGACCGGCGCGCCGGCGTACTCGATGGCGTGGCCCGCGCCGCCCTCCACCCCGATGCGCCCGATCGTGGCCAGCATCAGGTCCTTGGCCGTGACGCCGTGGCCCAGCTCCCCCTCGTAGCGGATACGCATCGCCTTCGGCTTGCGCTGCTGGAGGGTCTGGGTGGCCAGCACGTGCTCGACCTCGCTGGTGCCGATGCCGAAGGCGAGCGCACCGAACGCACCGTGGGTGGATGTGTGCGAGTCCCCGCAGACGATGGTCATGCCCGGTTGCGTGACACCCAGCTCGGGGCCGATCACGTGGACGATTCCCTGATGTTCGTGGCCGATCGAGTGAACGGGGATCCCGAACTCCTCGCAGTTCTGTTCCAGCGTCTCTACCTGCACGCGGGAGAGCTGGTCTTCGATGTGGGCGGGCATCGTCGAGCCGTCGGTCGGCACGTTGTGGTCGGCGGTGGCCAGCGTGCGGTCGGGGCGGCGCACGCGGCGACCGGCGATGCGCAGCGCCTCGAAGGCCTGCGGCGAGGTGACTTCGTGCACGAGGTGGAGGTCGATGTAGATGAGGCCGTCGGCGACCTCGTGGCGCTTCCAGATCTTGTCGAACAGCGTGTCGGGCATCAGCTTCTCCTCAGACCGGCCGAGACGACAGCAAGCATCCTCGCTTCGCGGCCGCTGGGGTTTTCGAAGTGGTGGGGAAGGTCGGCGTCAAAGGTCACGGCGTCGCCTTCGCTCAGGTCGTGGACGATGCCGTCGCAGACCAGGCGCAGGCGACCGGCGGTGACCACCGCCGTCTCGCGCGCGCCGGGCTCATGCATCGGCGGGTCGTCGGGCCCGCCGGTGGCGGCGCCGGACTCGAGACGGTGCTCGGAGAGCTCGGCGCGCTGACCGGGAAGCGGCGGGGTGAGCACCTGGTAGCGGTGCCCGCTGCGCCGAGAGCCGCCCTCGCGGCGCTCGGCGGCACGCACCACCGACACGCCCTCTCCCTCGTCGAGGCGAAGCAGCTGCGAAAGGGACAGCTCGAGCCCCGAAGCGATGCGGGTGGCCACGGCGAGCGTGGGGCTGGTCTCCCCGCGCTCGACCTGCGAGAGCATGGGAGCCGAGACGCCACTGCGGGCGGCGAGCTCGCGCAGCGACAGCTCGAGGCCCTCGCGCAGCGCGCGGACGCGCGGCCCGACCGACATCTCGGAGTGAATAGTGGGAACCGCGACGGCCACGCAGCGTACGTTATCACGTACGTTTGTACGGGCGCTACCCCCCGTAGCGCCCTCGCAGCGCCATCACGTTGGCCACGTACTGGCGGGTGTCGGGCAGGAGGCCGTTCTGGCGAACCGAGGTTGGACCCTGGTAGTACGAGGCCACGGCCGCGCTCTCGTCACCGCCCGTCTCGCGCAGCAGTTGACGCAGATAGATGACCCCGGCACGCGTGTTCTCCTGCGGCGACGAGGGATCGTGGGGCCCTGCGCCCAACACACGGTCGACGTAGTCGAAGGTCCCGGGCAGCACCTGCATCACCCCGCGCGCGCCCGCCGGCGAGACCACCGAGTTGTTGAAGCCGCTCTCCTGGTGGGCTATCGCCGCGGCCAGCGAGGGCGGCACGCCGTGGCGGGAGGCAATGCTTCCCACGCCCGAGGGACCCACGGCTCCGCCCGTGGCCGGATCCGCAGTCGGCGTGGCGGGGGCCTGCGAGGTGGTCGAGGGCCCGGAAGCCGGCCCGGGCGTCCCTCCGGTCACTCCGTTCCCCGCCAGCGCCGCCTCTCCCTCGCTCTCGCTCGGCACCTGGATCGTCGAGCCGATCACCACGTTGGCGTCGGGCGAGAGGCCGTTCGCCGCCGCGAGCGTGCGCGTGGTGAGGTTGCTCGCCGCGGCGATCGACCACAGCGTCTCCCCCGGTTCGACGGTGTGCGGCACCGAGGCCCCGGCGGAGCCGGCGCAGACGAGCAGCAGAGTTGTGGCCGCGAGCGCGGCGCGGCGAAAGACGGACAAGCGCATCGGTTCGTACCCCTTGGTTGGACTCCGCCGGGGCTTCGCCCCACCGTCCGGTCGTCCTGCGCCGCGCGCAGCGCTATGTACACCTGCAAGATCCCGTGCGGGGCTAGAGCGCCGCCTGCAGCAGGCCGAAGAGCTCCTCCTCGCCCGGCGGGTGGGGCGTCGCGCCCACCCCGGGGTGCTCGAGCGCCGCCGCCACCACCGCGGGCAACTGCTCCTCGACCACCCCCAGCGTCGACAGGCGAACGTGGCCAGAGCGCGCCGCAAGCTTGGCCGTCTGGCCGGCGGCCGCTTCGGGGTCACCCACCGGGTCGCCCAGGGCGACCGCGAGCTTGGCGAGTGCCTCCGGGGCGCGCCAGGCCATCAACCGGGCGCTGTGCGGCAGCATCACGGCATTGGTCTGGGCGTGTGGGGTGCCCAAGGTGCGCACGATCGTCCGGCAGACCGCGTGGTGCACGGCCACCCCGGCGTTTCCGACGGCGTAGCCGGCCAGAAAGGCCGCCTCGGCCAGTTCGGGCGCGGGCGCCGGGTCGCGCGGCAGGGCATCCCAGAACAGGCGAGCCGCCCGCAACGCAGCCTCCTCGGTCACCGGGTTCGCGAGCGGCGCGTACAGCGCCTCCATGGCATGCGCCAGGGAGTTCATCGCCGTGGCGGCCAACGAGGGCGCGTCGGAGGGAACCATCGTGTCGGGCTGGCAGATCACCAGAGCCGGGCGTTTCGCGTGCACGTCTGCAACGCCCTCGGGCAGGCGGTGGAACGGCGTGAAGGCAGATCCCGCGAGGGTCGTCGGGAGCGCGGCCACCAGCGCGCCGCTCGTGGCGCCGACCGCCTTCGCGGTGTCCACCACGCGGCCGCCGCCGAACCCCACCAACGGG
>JACCZR010000080.1 GCA_013695855.1 Thermoleophilaceae bacterium | reverse complement strand
GGGCGGGGCGGACGGGCCGGCGCCGGTGGGCGCGGGAGCCAAGCCCTCGCGACCCCCGCTCACCTTGGTGAAAGCCCGCCACGCGGGCTTCGCGTTGCCCGCGCGATCGAACAGCCCGGTGTTGATCGCCCACCAGTTGTCCTCGCCGGGCCCGGGGGCGCGGTCACGCCAGCTGAACCAGACCACCATCCCCACCCTCAACCGCCGGCGGGCCTTGGCGAACCCGCGGTAGAGGCTGGTCAGGTGGGCGGCCTGGCCGGCCTGGGTGGTCTTGTAGGCAGCGGAGAAGCCGTTGGCCCGTCCGGCGGTGCCCCAGCCCACCTCGGTCACCCAGACCTGCTTGCGCCGGTCGCCGGCACGGCGCATCACCGAGCGCGCGCGCTTGACGGTCCGGATCACGCCGCGGGCATTGCGCGAGTAGGAGTGCACGGCAACCACATCGAACAGGCGCCGCGCCCGCCTGCGATAGAGCGCCTTCAGGTAGCGGGTCATGGGGGACCCATTGCGGTTGCGCGTCTGGGGCAGCCCGGCCAGGACCACCTTGGCGCGCCGGTCGCCCTTCTTGATCGCCGACCGGGCCGACCTCAGCATGCTCACGTAGCCCCGGACGCTCGGGCGCCCGCGCCAGTAGGCCGGGTAGTTGGGCTCGTTCCAGACCTGCCAGGCGGTGATTGGCCGCTTGGGCACGCCGCGTCGCTGACGCCAGAAGCGCCCCCGGCGCCCGTAGCGCTTCACGGCATCACGCATGAAGCGAGCGAAGGCACGCTTGTTGCGGCGCGAGGAGGGCGGGTACTGGAACTTCGAGGCCGCAAACCGGGGGGAGCCCATGAACACGGGCAGCATGCGCAGGCCGGCGTGTGCGGCGCTGGCCACCACCTTGTCGTAGGGGGCCCAGTTACGCACGCCGCGCTTGAACTCGACCACCGGCCACAGCAACGCGAAGCGGTAGGTGCCCGCGCCGCCCTGACGCATCCGGATGAGCTCGCCATCGCTCGGCGTGCTCCAGTCCTGAAGGCCGTAGAACCCCCGTGGTGCGGCGCCGGCCGAGGGTGCGGCGGCGAGTGCGATCGTGACCAGCGCCAAGAGGGCGATCAGTACGCAGCGGCCCCTCATGGCATGAAGATAACGCCCGGCCCCGCCGCAGGCGCCACCTGATTCGCTGTGTCAGCGGCGGCGGCGGACTATGGACTTGTAGGTGCGCCAGGCGGGCTTGGCCTTGCCCCCGCGGGTGAAGAGGCCGGCGTGCAGCGCCCAGTAGTCCTTCTCGGTCGCCCCCCGCGCGCGGTCGCGGAAGCAGAACACCACGACGGTCTTGACCCCGTAGCGGCGGCGGTGGCGAATAAGCGTCCGGATGCTCGACTTCAGGCGGGCCGCCTGGCCCTTGCGGCTGGCTCTGAAGTTGCGCTGATTGGGGTTGCGCCCGCCGCCGGTGCCCCAGCCGAGCTCGGTGACGTAGATCGGCGCACGGCGATCCCCCACCGCGGTTCATGATCCTGCGGGCGGTCTTCAAGGCGCGCAGGACCCCACGGGCGTCCCTGGCGTAGGGGTGCACCCCGACACCGTCGAAGGCCGCTCGAGCGCCGCGCACGCGATAGATCTGGCGCAAGAAGCGCGATGCGGAGACCGAACGCGGCGTCTTGCTGTTGGGCATGCCGGCGAGCAGGACCTTCGCCCTGCGGTCTCGGGAGCGCAGCGCAGACCGGGTGCGCTGGACGAGGCTCACGTACTGACGCGCGTTCGGGCGCCCGTCCCAGTAGGCGGGGTAGTTCGGCTCGTTCCACACCTGCCAGTCGGTGACCGGCCGGTAGGGGACCGTCCGGTTCTCCCGCCAGAAGGATCCCTTGCGCATCGCGACGACGGCGCGCAGGACGCCGCGAGCGTCGCCGGCGTAAGGGTGGACCGCCACGGAGTCAAAGGCGCTGCGGGCGCGGCGAACGCGGTAGATCGAGCGCAGGAATCGGGGACCGGCGACCGCGCGGGGAGTGCGGCTCGTGGGCAGGCCGGCCAGCATCACCTTTGCCTTGGGGTCTCTGGAGAGCAGGGCAGAGCGGGTGCGCTTGACGAGGCTCACGTACTGACGCGCGTTGGGCCGCCCGTACCAATACGCCGGGTAGTTGGGCTCGTTCCAGACCTGCCAGCTGCCGATCGGCCTGTAGGGGACGGTCGGGTTCTCCCTCCAGAAGGAGCCGTTGCGCCCATAGCGGGCGGCGGCGTCCCGGACGAAGGCCGCGTAAGAGCCGAGCGCCGAGGCCGACCGGGGCGGGTACTGAAATCACGGCGCTGCGAAGCGAGGGGAGCCAAGGAGCACTGGAAACGGGGTCATCCCGTTGTGCGCTGCACCGCGGACCTCCTCGTCCATCGGGCCCCAGTTGCGAGCACCCTTCTGGAACTCGACCACCGACCACAGCAGCGTGAACCGGTACGTGCCCGGGCGGGCCGAGGCGATGGTCCTGAACTCGGACTTCGAAGGCGTGGTCCAAGCCTGGATGCCGAAGAACGACCGCGGCGCACGCGCCTCGGCCGAAGCCGCGAAGGCGACGGTGAGGACGGCGAGGACGGGCACGAGCGCCACCAGCCTGGCTGTCGGCTTCACGTGTGCCACGTGGGGATGTATAGCGGCCTACCCCTACAGCAGCTGGGGCAGCTGACTTATTTCCAGCTGGCGATCGCTGGTCACTCTGGGGTGACGTCACGATCATGCTGCGCACGCTGCCCTTCGTGCCGGCCCGCCGCGGCTTGTAAGCGCACGAGGGCAAGGATCTCGGCGTGGACGGTCGCCTGGTCGCGGCCCGCGTACACCACGCGCCAGCGCTCGGGCTCGGCCCGGGCCAGCGCGTGGTATGCATCGACTACCTGTACTTGGAGGCTCGCTCCCTCGGCCTCGAAGCGGTCCAGCTCGCCCTCCCTCGCGCTAGCGGCGGCAGGGTCGATGTCCAGCAGCAGCGTGAGGTCTGGCGCCAGGTCTCTCATACCGAAGCGGTTGATGGCGCGCACCTCGTCGACCCCGAGACCGCGCGCGGCGCCCTGGTAGGCCAGCGAGGAGTCAAGGAAGCGGTCGCACACCACCGTGAGACCCCTGGCGAGCGCCGGCTCGATCACCTCGGCGACGAGCTGGGCCCGGGCCGCCGCGAACAGCAGCGCTTCCGCTCGCGGCGAGGGCGCCGTCGAGGGGTCCTTGACCAACGAGCGGACCTGCTCGCCGACGGCGGTCCCGCCGGGCTCGCGGACCGCCACAGCATCGCAGCCGAGGGCCTCGGCCAACAGCTGGGCCTGAGTCGACTTGCCCGAGCGGTCGATGCCCTCGAGCGTCACGAACAGGCCCCGGCGGCTCACAGCGCCGAGACTATGCGGACGGGCGCCTGACCCTCAGTGCCGCCCGAGCCGGCTGCTCCGGCCCGGCGCGCGTGGTGGTCAAGCGCCGCGGCCGGGTCGTTCTGCGCGCTCGACTGAGCTCCACGCGGACCAAGGTGCTGAAGGGATCCCGCCTGGCGGCAGGGCGTCATCGGCTCGTGCTGAGGGTCCAGGGCTCGCGCCGTAACGGGCGCTGCAAGGCTCGCGTCAAGGTCCGGCGCCTCTGGGTGGCGCCCGCAGGCCGGACGGGCGAGGACACGACCGACGACCCCGCCGACGCCGACGACGACGAGCCGGACAGCCCGGGCGGCCCCGACGACTCCGGGCCCCCGCCGCCGCCGGTGCCCGGGGAGGACGACGAGACCAACGAGGACGCCGACGCCTGAGGACCCCGAGCTAAGAGACGACCGAAAGCCCCGCCGCCACCACGCCGTACTCCACCCGGGTGTGCTCGCCGATGTAGTCGCCGTCCACCTGCAGGGGGAAGGGCTCGCCGTCCACGCCCTCGATCACGGCTTCCGTCACTCCCTCGAGCCCCGCGATGTGGCGGTGGCCCTGCACGATCCCAGCCCGGCCGGAGAGCAGGCGGGGCGTCAAGGTGGCCAGCTCCAGGGGCGTGGCGCGCTTCAGAGCGGCCAGCGACAGCTCGCCGCTGTCGAGCTCGGCGCCACCGACCATGCAGATCGGCCGCGAGCCGAAGTAGGTGTAGGGCCCGGCGTTCTGGGCCACCACGGTCACCGCCTCGATCTCCTGACCTTCGGCGCGCAAGCGCACGCGCGGCGGGTTCACCAGGTAGCGGCGGTTGAAGGTCCCGATGCCGCAAAGCGTGTAGTACCAGGGCCCGAACTTGGCCTTGCGGTAGGGGTGGGCGTCCACCCGCTCGACCACCGAGGCGTCGAGGCCCACCCCGGAGGCGAAGAGGAAGTGGCGCTCGTCCACGCGGCCGAGGGCCACGCGGCGGGGGCGCCACTCGTCGTCGAGGCGCAGCAGGTGCTCGGTGGCGTCCACCACGTCATTGGGGATGCCGATGAGGCGGCAGTAGACGTTGGTGGCCCCGCCGGGCAGGCAGGTGAGCGGGGTATCG
>JACCZR010000276.1 GCA_013695855.1 Thermoleophilaceae bacterium | reverse complement strand
GACCTTCAGGGAGAGCAGCGCGCACTTGCGGCGCGTTGGGGAGATGTCGATTCCCAGCAGATCGATCAGCCAGTCGGCCGAGAGCTCGGGCAGCTCCTCGAGCCGCTTGCCGATCAGCTCCTCGGAGGCGATCGACGCCGCGGCTTGGGAGATGGCGCAGCCCTGGCCGTGGAAGCGAAGCTCGGCTACCTTGCCTTCCTCGACCACCACGTGCACGCCCAGCTCGTCGCCGCAGAGGGGGTTGTGGTCGTGCCAGTCGAGGTCGTGCGCCTCGAGCGTCCCGAAGTTCCGCGGGTTCTTGTAGTGGTCGAGGATGTTGTCGCGGTACAGCTCGTCCATCAGAGCCCGAAGACCTCTCTTGCCCCCCGCAGAGCGTCCACCAGCCGGTCCACATCCTCCCGCGCGTTGTAGACGTGGAACGAGGCCCGAGCGGTGGCCGGCACGTCCATGCGGCGCATCAGCGGCTGGGCGCAGTGGTGCCCGGCGCGCACGCAGACCGCCTCGCGGTCGCACAGCTCCGCTACGTCGTGGGGGTGGATGCCATCGATCGCGAACGAGACGACCCCACCCCGGCGCTCGGGGTCGAGCGGGCCGAAGACGCGCAGGCCATCGACCTCGATCACGCGCTCCAGCGCGTAGGCGGTGAGGTCGGTCTCGTGGGCGCGGATGCGGTCCATGCCGATGGTGTCGAGATAGTCGATCGCCGCGCCCAGGCCGATGCCCTCGGCCACCGGTGAGGTGCCGGCCTCGAACTTGAAGGGCAGGTCGTTCCAGGTCGAGCCCTCGAAGGAGACCGAGGCGATCATGTCTCCGCCGCTGAGGAAGGGCGGCATGGCCTCCAGCAGCTCACGGCGGCCGTGCAGGATGCCGATGCCCGTGGGACCGAGGGCCTTGTGGCCCGTCCAGGCGTAGAAGTCGGCGCCCAGCTCCGACAGGTCGACCGTCATCTGCGGCACTGCCTGTGAGCCGTCCACGAGCGTGACCGCGCCGGCCGCCCGGGCGCGTGCGGCGATCTCTGCGACCGGGTTGATCGTGCCCAGGACGTTGGACACGTGCGTGACGCCCACGAGCTTCACCCGACCCTCGGCGAGCACGGCGTCGAGCTCGGCGAGCGACAGCTCTCCGGTCTCCGAGACGCTCAGGTAGCGCAGCGTCGCCCCCGTCCGCTGGCAGAGCAGCTGCCAGGGCACGATGTTCGAGTGGTGCTCCATCTGCGTGATGAGCACCTCGTCGCCCGGGCCGACGTTCGCCCCGCCCCAGGAGTAGGCCACGAGGTTGATCGCCTCGGTGGCGTTCTTGGTGAAGATCGTCGTCTGGTAGGAGTCGCCGACGAAGCTCGCGATCCGCTGGCGCGCGCCCTCGAAGAGATCGGTGGCCTCTTGGGCCAGCGCGTAGACGCCCCGGTGGATGTTGGCGTTGGTGCGCCGGAAGTGGGAGTCGACCGCCTCGATCATCTGCGTGGGCTTCTGCGAGGTCGACGCGGAGTCGAGGTAGACCAAGCGCTTCCCGCCTATCTCGCGCTCGAGGATGGGGAAGTCGGCGCGGACGTCGACCAGCGGCTCGGTGGCGGCGATCGTCATGCGCGCTCCCCGATGAACTCGCGCACCTGCTCCTCAGCCGCCGCCAGCTTCTCGGCGATGCGCCGGCGCACCAGCGCCTCGAGGCCCGGGTCGTCGAGGCGCTGAACGACCTCCTCGAAGTACCCCTCCACCAGCACCCGCACCGCCTCCGCGCGCGGGATCCCGCGCGTCTGCATGTAGAAGATCTGCTCCTCGTCGAGCTCGCCCACCGTGCCGCCGTGCGACGCCGAGACGTTGTCGACCTCCACGATCAGCGAGGGGATCGCGTCGCCCTTCGCCTTCTGGGAGAGCAGCATCTGGTGGGTCTGCAGGTATGTGTGTGTCTCCTGCGCGTGAGGCACGATGTGGATCAGGCCCTCGTAGGAGGCGCGGGACTCGCCCGTCAGCGCTCCCTTCCACACGGTGTCGCCGGTGGTGTGGCCGGCCTCGTGCTTGTCGGTGGTGAAGAGGTCGAGGTGCTCGTCGCGCTCGGTGAAGTACAGGCCCGAGTGGCGCATGTCCGAGCCCGGCTCGGCGGTGACGATGTCCAGCGTCTGCTTGGTCAGGTGCCCGCCCAGGTGAACAGGCACCCACTTCACGCGCGCGTCGCGCGCGACCTCGACCCGCTTGACCGAGACGTCGTGCACCTCGCCGGGCCCCCAGTCCTGGTAGTGGGCCAGCTGTACCTGGGCGCCGGCGGCGGCGTAGAGCTCAAACGCGCCGGCGTGCAGCGCCTGTCCGTCGATCGGGGGGGCCAGGCAGTACTCGCGGATGCGGCACTCGGCGTGCTCGCCGATCACCGCCAAGGTGTGGGCGTACTGGGCCGTGCCGGGCTCGTCGATGAGGTAGACGACCTGGATCGGCTTTTCCAGCCGGGTTTCCTTTGGGACGTTGATGAACGCCCCACCCGTCCAGAAGGCGGCGTTGGCGGCGGCGAACTTGCCCTCGTCCACGGGGAGACGCTTGCCCAGCCAGGGCTCGACCAGCTCGGGGTGCTCCTCCACAGCCTGTTCGAGTGGCGTGACGGTGACGCTCGGGTCGTCGCAGTGGGCGTAGATGATGCTGGCGCCCCGCTGCACGATCAGCCCCGAATGCTCCTCGTCGCCCAGGTGCTCGCGAACGATCTGCGGCAGCTGGTCCACCGCGTCGTAGCGGCGCGGCTCGAGGGCGTCGAGCTCCAGGCGGCGCAGGCTGGTGGTCCAGAAGCCCGAGCGGCGCCAGGTGGGGACTGGCTCGGCCTCGTAGGCCTCGAGCGCTCTGGCGCGGCGCTCCTCGAGGAAGGCCGGCTCAGGCACGCGCGGCGACCTCCTCGCGCACGAACTCGTAGCCCTTCTCCTCGAGCTCGTCGGCGAGCTCGGAGCCGCCCTGACGCACGATCCGCCCATCGAGCATGATGTGTACGAACTCGGGCTTCACGTAGCTGAGAATGCGGGTGTAGTGGGTGATGATGAGGAAGCCGCGCTCGTCGCCGCGCATGGCGTTCACACCATCGGAGACGATCCTGAGGGCATCGATGTCGAGGCCCGAGTCGGTCTCGTCGAGCACGGCGAAGTCGGGGGCGAGCATCGCGAGCTGCAGGATCTCGGCGCGCTTCTTCTCGCCGCCCGAGAAGCCCTCGTTGAGGTAGCGGGAGGTGAAGGCGCGCTCGATCTTAAGCAGCTCCATGTGCTTGCCCAGGATCTGCCCGAACTCCTTGACCTTGATGTTCTCCTCTCTGCGCGCGTTGACCGCCATGCGCAGGAAGTTGGCGACCGAGACGCCCGGGATCGTCGCTGGGTACTGAAAGGCCAGGAACAGGCCGGCGCGGGCGCGCTCGTCGGGAGCGGCCTCGGTGAGGTCCTCGCCGTCAAGCAGGATCTTTCCCTCGGTGACCTCGTAGTTGGGGTTGCCCATCAGCGTGTTCGCGAGCGTGGACTTGCCCGACCCGTTGGGGCCCATGAGGGCGTGGGTCTGACCGCGCTCGACCTTGAGGTCGACGCCGCGAAGGATCTCGCGCTCTCCGATGCGCACGTGGAGGTTCTGGATTTCGAGACTCATGTTTTTGTTACCTCCGCGGGCCTTCCAGGCCCGCGTTCTGTTGGGATTGTTCGGCCTCCGGCCTCTCTTGATCGGGTCGGCTCCGCCGACCCTTGTCTGTGCTCGGGGATCAAGTCAGCCAGGGTCATCTCGGACAGGGTGCGGACGATCGAACCCTGCACGCGGGTCCAGAGCAGCTTGGTGGCGCAGGGCTCGTGGCCCGGCTCGCCGTCGCGGGCACAGACGAGCTGGCCGTCGGCGTCGGCGGTGATGCACTCGATGGGGGCGATATCGCCCTCCAGCGCGCGGACTACCTCGGCCATGGAGATGGCTTCCGGCGGCCTCGAGAGCGAGTAGCCCCCGCGCGCGCCGCGGCGCGACTCCACAAGGCCCTCCCGGCGAAGTCGCTGGACCAGATGCTCGAGATAGGCGAGCGGCAGCCCCTCGGCCTCGGCGATCGAGCCGAGTGAGACCGGCGCGTCGGGGTCGCGCTTGGCCAGGTGTGCCATCACGCGCACGCCGTACTCGGCCTTGGTCGAGAACATCATCGTCTGGGAACGCGCCTGGATGGCGCCGTTACGGTCGGTGCTTGGGGCATGGATGCCATCAGGGATATCCTACCCACCGGGTAGGAAAACTCTCGATCGTCCGCCGCGGCCCCGCGGTCAGACGCCTGACTCCAGTAGCCGCAGGTCATGAGCCACCCGCTCCGGCGTGGCCTGGTCGATCGGGTAGCTCACCCGCTGGATCCCCTTCGCGTCCACCAGCACGAGGCGGCCGGTGTGCTCGAGGTCCTGGCGCTGGGGCTCCACGGCGAAGCCTTTCCACACCGGCTCGAGGTCGTCCCGGCTGCCGAGGACGAAGCGCAGCCGCCTGTTCATTCGCTGCTCGGCGAGAAACCTCTGGGCGCCGGCGGGGGTGTCGCGTGGGGGGTCGACGGCCACCGCCACGGCGGGAACGTCGTGGCCGAGGTCCGCGAAGGCGCCCTTGATCACCTGGGCTTGGGCCGGGCAGGTCTCCTCGCAGCTCGTGTAGAGGAAGGTGACGACCGTGGCGCGGCCACGGAAATCGCTCATCCGCACCCGCCGGCCGTCCTGGTCGGACAGGGAAAAGTCCGGCGCCCTCAAGCCCGCCGGCAGAATGGCTCCCTCGAAGCGCTGCGGGCCGGCGCTCCGGGCACTCTCGTTGCGCACTCCCAACGCAGCCAGGGCGACGGCGGCGAGGGCGGCCACGCCGACCAGCATGAGCGCGAGCACGAGGCGCGGGTTCACGTCGATGAGGCTAGGGCTCGATCAGCCCCCGGCGGATGGCGTAGCGGACCAGCTGCACGCGGTCACGCATTCCGAGCTTGGCCAGCAGGTTGGCTCGATGGGACTCCACGGTCTTCTCGGAGAGCATCAGCGTGTCGGCGATCTGACGGTTGGTGTGGGCCTCGGCGATCAGCTTGACCACTTCCAGCTCGCGCGGCGTCAGCGAGTCTCCGGTGTCCGCAGTGCCTTGCTCCCACTCGCGCAGGAGGTCGCGCTGGGCGGTCGAGGAGAGGAATGGGCGGCCGTCGGCCACCGTGCGCAGCGCGTCGACCAGGTCGTGGTCGGCGGCCTTCTTGAGCACATAGCCCGTGGCGCCGGCGTCGAGGGCCTCGAGGAAGTAGCGGTCGTCGTCGTGCATCGAGAGCATCACCAGCCCGATTTCCGCATCGTGCGCGCGGATTTCCCGGGCGGCCTGAAGGCCGGTCATGCGCGGCATTGACACATCGAGCACGGCCACGTCGGGGCGCTCGGCCAGCGCCCGCTCGAGGGCCTCGACGCCGTCGCCCGCCTCGGCCACCACGCGGACGTCGGATTGGCGCTCCATCAGCATGCGCAGTCCCGAGCGCACCATCCCGTGGTCGTCGGCGATCAGGACGCGGATCACGGCGGCAGCCTCAGGGTGATCGCGGTGCCGGCTGCGGGCGCCGAGCGCACGTCGAGCTCCCCGCCCACCAGCCGCGCGCGCTCGGCCATGCCGGTCAGGCCCAGCCCGGAGTCGCCCCGGTGCGACGAGGGATCGAAGCCGCGGCCGTCGTCCTTGATGCGCATCTCTGTACGCCCGTCGGCCTCGACTACCAGCTCGATGTCGATCTCGCTGGCACCGGAGTGGCGCCCGGCGTTGGTCATGGCCTCCTGGGCGATGCGATAGGCGGCGGTCTGGCGGTCGTTGTCCAGAGCGGCCGCGTCGCCGCGGGCGATCATGGTGGTTCGCACGCCGGCACGCAGGCCGAAGAGCTTGAGCTGGGCTTCGACCGCCGACACCAGCCCGTGGTCGTCGAGGGCGGCCGGGCGCAGCTGGCGGGCGAGGCCGATCAGCTCCTCCATCGCCTGGTTGGCCAGGCGCTTGAGCTCGGCCACGTCGCCAGCCCGCTCGGGCGGCGAGTCACAGGCAAGGGCCTCGAGGCGCAGCAGGATGGCGGTCAGCGCCTGGTTGACCTCGTCGTGCAGGTCGCGTGCCACGCGGCGGCGCTCCTCCTCCTGGGCGCGAAGGACCAGCCGGCCCGAGCGGCGGCGCTCCTCCTCGATGCGCCCGAGCAGGCGGCGAAAGCTCTGGGCCAGGCGGTCTATCTCCTCGAAGGACTCGTGGCCGGGCTCGAACGCCGCGGGCTCTGCGGGGTCGACGCGCTCGATTCGATCGATCAGGCGCTCGAGCGGCCGGAAGCGGCGCTTGAGCATCATCATGTTCACGCAGAGCGTGAGGACCATGGCCATCGCCAGGACGAGGAACTCCCAGCGCTGGCCCTGAACCCTGAGGTCCAAGCCCGCGGCCAGGCTGGCGGCCAGGATCGTCAGCACGACCAGCACGACGTTGGCCGCCAGCACCTGCCCAAGCAGGGAGTCTGCGTTGCGTGTCATCCGCGGTCGGGGCATGGCCAAGATGGGGTCCACACCCCATATCGGCAGAACGCCCGCTGGACGACAATCTCTCTAAGAGCTTGAGGGCTTGACTGGTGTGACTGAGCGGTCGGGGCGCCCCTTCAGGAGGGGCGGCCCGGCCGCTGTTTTTTTCGAGCGGGCGGTGCTCGGCCGACCAATGCTCGGCCTGCGCTCGCCGCTATACTTTCTGAAGCTATGGCTTCTGGAACCGATCTCATCAAGCAGGCCAAGGAGCGCATCCGCGAGGTCGATCCGCGCGAGGTGCACGAGCTCTTCACGGGTGAGCACAACGGCGAGGTGATCGTCGACGTGCGCGAGCAGCAGGAGTTCGAGCAGTCTCACATCCCGGGCGCCGTCCACGTCCCCCGTGGCCACCTCGAGTCCCGCATCGAGACCGCCGTGCCGAACAAGGACGCGCGCGTGGTCCTCTACTGCGCCTCGGGCAACCGCTCCGCCTTGGCCGCGGACGACATGCAGGAGAAGCTGGGCTACGGCTCCGTGGAGTCGATGACCGGCGGAATAACCCTCTGGAAGGACCGCGGCTATGACGTCGAGGTCCCGCGCGCCCTCAGCGCCGAGCAACGCGAGCGCTACTCGCGCCACCTGCTGGTGCCCGAGATCGGCCTCGAGGGCCAGCTCAAGCTGCTCGACGCCAAGGTGCTGCTTCTCGGCGCCGGCGGGCTGGGCTCCCCGAGCGCGCTGTACCTGGCGGCTGCGGGCGTGGGCACGCTGGGCATAGTCGACAACGACGAGGTCGACCTCTCCAACCTCCAGCGCCAGATCATCCACACCCAGGACCGGGTGGGCGTGCCCAAGGTGGACTCCGCCGAACAGGCGATCGGCGAGATCAACCCCGACGTGCAGGTAGTCAAGTACCCGGTCCGCCTCGGCGCGGAGAACATCATGGAGATCATCGAGGGCTACGACGTCATCGTCGACGGCCTCGACAACTTCCCCACCCGGTACCTGCTCAACGACGCCAGCGTGCGGCTGCAGATCCCGGTGGTATCGGCCTCCATCCTCGGCTTCGACGGCCAAATCTCGGTCTTCGCCCCCTACGAGGGCCCCTGCTACCGCTGCCTGTACCCCACGCCGCCTCCCGCCGAGCTGGCTCCCTCCTGTGGCGCCAACGGCGTCCTGGGCGCGCTGCCGGGCGTGATGGGCGTGCTGCAGGCGATCGAGGTCGTGAAGCTCGTGACCGGCGCAGGCGACCCGCTGATCGGTCACCTCCTGCTCTACGAGGCACTGGGCACCACCTTCACCGACCTCAAGGTCCGCCGTGATCCCGACTGCCCGGTCTGCTCGCGCGACCCGAGCGAGATCTCCGACGAAGAGATGGGCGTCTTCCCGGACTACGAGGCTTTCTGCGCCGCAGCCGGCTGAGCCGGCTGCGAAGCGTCGCATTTCGGCGTCATCGAGAGCCGGTCGTGCCGAGCACTGCCCGGCTCCCTCTTCCTTGAACTGCTCGCTTCTCGCCGGCTTCTCGCCGGCTCAGCTCGGCCGCGACGGCGCCTGCGGCGCGGTAGGCTGCCCGCGGTGCCGACCATCAGGATCCCGCCGGTCCTCCGCTCGTCCACCCAGGGTGAGAAGGAGGTGCACGCCGAGGGCGAGAACGTCGGCGAGCTCCTTCGTGCGCTGGCCGACCAGCACCCGGCCACCGAAGCTCAGCTCTTCAGCGAGGAGGGCGAGCTGAACCGCTACGTCAACGTCTACCTCAACGACGAGGACGTCCGCGTGCTGAGCGGCATGGAGACCGACGTCACGGCCGACGACACGCTCGTCATCCTGCCGGCCATGGCCGGCGGCCAGTAGGGGCACCCGGTTGTAGTTTCGCCCGCCGCCTCCGAGCACTACACTTTCTGAAGCGATGGCGGCGCAGGACCTCGACACACGGCCCTGCGGCGGCAGGTATGGCGACATCATCCAGGCCATCGGCAACACGCCGCTGGTCGAGCTAAAGCGGCTCTCGCCCAAGCCTGGCGTCCGCATCTACGCCAAGCTCGAGAGCTACAACCCCACGGGCTCGGTCAAAGACCGGGTGGCCCGCGCGATGATCGAGGACGCCGAGTCCCAGGGCGCCATCCGGCCAGGCCAGACGATCCTCGAGCCCACCTCGGGCAACACCGGCATCTCGCTGGCCATGATCTGCTCGCGAAAGGGCTACCCGGTCAAGGTGGTCATGCCCGACAACGTCACCGCCGAGCGCACGCAGCTGTTGCGGATGTATGGGGCGGAGATCGTCTACTCACCGGGCGAGGAGGGCAGCAACGGCGCCGTCGCCAAGGCCCTCGAGATGGCCGAGGCCGACCCCTCGTACTACATGCCCTACCAGTACGGCAACCAGGCGAACCCCAACGCCCACTACAACGGCACCGCCGTGGAGATCCTCGAGGAGTTGGACGAGGTGACGGCCTTCGTGGCCGGCCTGGGCACCGGGGGCACTCTCATGGGCAACGCCCGGCGCCTCAAGGAGGAAGACCCCGACACGCTCATCGTGGCCGCCGAGCCGCTGCAGGGCGAGCTCGTCCAGGGCCTGCGTTCGCTGGAGGACGGCTTCATCCCGCCGATCATCGACCTCTCGATGCTCGACCGGAAGATCTTCGTCTCCAACCGGGACTCGGTGATCTGGACCAAGAAGCTGCTCGCTGAGGAGGGGCTGTTCGCGGGCGTCTCGAGCGGCGCCATCGCCTCCATCGCCGTTCGGGTGGCCGAGGGCCTCGACGAGGGCAACGTCGTCTTCGTCGTCTGCGACGACGGCTGGAAGTACCTCAGCTCCGGGGTCTACACGAAGCCCCTCGAGGAGCTCGAGGAGACCATCGAAACGGCCTCTTTCTGGTAACTCGCTAGGAGGGCGCTGGGGCCGGCTCGGCGTCCGCGTCGTGCTCTGCGTCCGGGGTGGAATCCGGGTCGTGCTCAACGTCGTCGGCCTGCTCGTCGCCGTCGGCGTGGCGGTCGTCCTCGTCATCGTCTCCGCCGCCCTGCAGGGCGGCGCGCATCTCGCGCATGCCCTTGCCGACCGATCGGGCAGCCTCGGGCAGGCGTTGGGGGCCGAGCACCAATAGGGCGATGATCGCGAGCACCGCGATCTCGAGGGGACCTACTGAGAAGAAGGCGAGCACGCTCACGAGGCTACTGGACCACCTCGACTTCGCCTTCCATGAAGCGATGGAAGGCGCAGAAGTTGTCCGGGGCGCCCTTTTCGTCGGAGTCTGAGCCGCAGCCGGCCGCCAAGGCGAGGCACGCGACGAGCCCCGTAAGGGGAAGTCGGCGTGACCTCGTCACTGCGCGTCAACCTCGTCCCGTCACGAACGCAACGGGGGAAGGGTCGCGGCCAAGCAGCTGGCGCAGGACGGCCAGGTGCTGGGCCTCGTTGGCCATCACGCTCGCTGCTGTGGCCAGCAGGGCGGGGGACCTGAGCTTCGCGTGGGCTTCGTAGTACGCGCGGATGCTCTCCATTTCGTGCTCGGCCGCCAACCGGATCAGCTCTCCGACGTCGCCGCGCGCATCCTGAGGGCTCGGCGCCTTCGGCAGGGAGGTGGCGCCCATGCCCTTCAGCGCCTGGGTCAGAGCATCCACATGACGGCGCTCCTGGCCGCGAAACAGCTCAGCCGCGGCGGCCGCTGACCCGCTGAGCTTTCCGCTGCGCACCAGCTGGTCGTAGACGAGCACGGAGCGCTGTTCGAGCGCGAGGAGGCCGAGGACGACCTCCCGATCGCCCATCGGCCGGGCACGTGCCTCGTCAGCGCCCGCTAGGGGCACCGCGCCCGCGGCCAGCGCGGCGGCGAGTGCTCGGCGGGTGAGGGCCGGGGTGCTCAAGCCGTCGCCTTTCCCGTGACGAAGGGCTCGCGCACGGTTGCCTCGGGACGGCCGTCGCTGCGGGCACCGAGCAGCACCGTCACGTGCTGGGCTTCATCGGAGAGGATCGAGGCGACCGTCTGGCGCAGGCGGCCGTCCTTGAGCTTGGGAATACCTTCGACATAGGCGGAGATGCCGACGTTCTCCAGGTCGGTGGCGAAGCGCAGGAAGTCGGTCTCGCCCTCTAGTCGTGGGAACGCGGCCCGGTACTCCTCGGCGGGTTTCGCGCGGTTGGGCTCGCCACCCATCCGGGTCACCAGGCCGGCGAGTGCCGCGGCGTGCTCGCGCTCCTGGTCGAGGAATCGCTCGGCGTGGCGGCGAACGGCGCCTCGCAGGAGCGCCAGCCCCACCGTGTAGGCGGCAACCGCCGTGTTCTCCAAGTTCAGGGCCCCGTTGAGGATGGCGCGGTCGCGTTGCGGCGTGGCGCGCGGGTCGGGAATGCCGAGGGCCGACTCGTCGTCATCACCTCCGCAGCCCGCGAACGCCAGCGTGCCGGCGGTGGCGCTGAGGCCGGCCACGCGCAGGAACTCGCGTCGGTTCGAGGGGGTCGTTCGGGCCACGCACGCAAGTCTGACGCAGGCTGTGCCATCCGTTCAGGGTCCCCCGGCCGCGTGCGCGGGGTCGCGCAGTCGGTCATCTAGCCTCAGGGCGCCGATGAGGATCGCCCGAGAGCACTGGGAGGAGATCGTCGCCCACGCGCGCGAGGATGCCCCCAACGAGTGCTGCGGCCTGCTGCGCACCGCGGGTGGGGAGGTGCAGGAGCTCGTGCGCGTGGACAACGAGCGCCACTCGCCCTACGGGTTCGAGCTCGGCTTCAAGGCGCTGACGACGGCCAACGAGTGGGATGACGAGGGTCACGGCGTGGCCGTCTACCACTCCCACCCGCGCAGCGCGCCCGAGCCCTCGCAGACCGACATCAACCTCGCCCAGTACCCCCACTGGCTGTGGCTGATCGTCTCCCTGGACGGCGACCCGGAGATTCGCCTTTGGCGGATCTCCGATGGGAAGGTCTCCGAGGAGGAGCTGAGCGTCGTCTAGTGGCCGAGGATCTCGTCTGCCCCTCGTGCGGTCAATCGCACCGGCTCGAGGAGCGCTTCTGCTCTCGCTGTGGGATGCCGCTGGTCCTCCCGGGCGGCTCCTCGACGGAGGCGGCGCGCGACGAGACGCACGCGCGTCTTCGCAAGATCCGTCCCGAGTATGCCGACGGCCCGCTGGTGACGGTGGCCGGGGCCCGCCACCAGGCCGAGGCCGAGATGATTCAGGGCTTTCTCCTCGAGGAGGGCGTGCCCAGCGTCCTCAAGCGGACGGCCGGCTTCGACGTGCCCGACTTCCTCGCCGCCGGACCGCGCGACGTGCTCGTGCCCGAGACGGGCGCCGAGCTGGCCCGCGAGCTGCTCGCGGAGCCCGAGCC
>JACCZR010000275.1 GCA_013695855.1 Thermoleophilaceae bacterium | reverse complement strand
CCTCGAGGGAGGGCGCGGAAAGGACGTGCTGGCCGGCGGAAGCGGCAACGACCGACTGGCCGGAGGCCCGGGGCGCGACCGGATCGACTGCGGGCCGGGGCGCGACGTGGCGCGTGTGCAGCCGGGTGATCGGGTGAGGCGCTGCGAGCGCGTGCTCCGGTCTCGCTGAGTCGGACCCGCGACTGCAACACTCGCTCCGATGGATCAGGAGCTGCTCGACCGGACGCTCGCTGAGCGCGGCGAGCCCTCGTTTCGCGCCCTGCAGGTGTGGAAGTGGGCAGCTCGAGGCGCCCGCACCTACGAGGAGATGACCAATCTCCCTGCGGCGTTGCGCGCCGCGCTTGCGCGGGAGGTCCCGCTCTCGTCGCTCTCTTTCGAGGACGAGTCGCTCGCCTCCGACGGCACCCAGAAGGCCCTCCTGCGCACCCACGACGGGCGGCCACTCGAGGCCGTGCTGATGCGCTACCGCGACGGGCGGCGCTCCCTGTGTCTCTCCAGCCAGTCGGGCTGCCCTCTTAGCTGCACCTTCTGCGCCACGGGGCGCATGAAGTTCGGCCGCAACCTGACCGCCTCGGAGATCCTCGACCAGGCGCTGCACTTCCGGCGCAGCGAGGCCGTCAACCACGCCGTGTTCATGGGCATGGGCGAGCCGCTGTTGAACCTCGACGCCGTGCTCGAGGCGTGTGAGCGCCTGCCCGATCTCGGAATCGCCACGTCGAACACGGCGGTCTCCACGGTGGGCTGGATCCCCGGCATCGAGCGCCTGGCCCGCGAGGGGCGCCCCGTGCGCCTGGCTCTGTCGCTGCACGCCCCCGAGGACGCCCTGCGCTCCGAGCTGATGCCCGTCAACGAGCGCTACCCACTCGATGAGGTGCTCGCCGCCTGCCGCGACTGGCACGCGGCCCGCCGGCGCGAGGTCTTCGTGGAGTACCTGATGCTCGAGGGCGTGAACGACCGCGTCGAGCAGGCGCTCGCCCTGGCCGAGCTGGTGCGCGAGCCCCGCAACGCCTTCAAGGTGAACCTCATCCCCTACAACCCCACCGAGGCCGGCTTCGAGGGCTCGAGCCGCGGAGCAATCGACGCGTTCCGGTCGACGCTCGAGAGTCGCGGGGTGCGGGCCACGGTGCGCCTGACCCGAGGTCGCGACATCGACGCCGCGTGCGGCCAGCTTGCCGTGCGGGCGGCGGCAGCCTGAGGCCTCCGAGGGCGAGCACGAGCGCCAGCGCGTCGTCTGGCCCATCCAGCTCGACCCAGCTACAAGGGTTGCAGCTCGACTCCCAACCGAGCGGCTCCGGCGGCGATCTGCGCAAGCGCCTCGGCCGTGGGCTGCACGCTCGCGCGCGGGGCGTAGCGCGCGGAGTCGTGGAGGACGACGATCGCACCGGGTTGGAGGTCCGTGAGGACGAGGTCGGCGATGCGCTCGGCCGGGATCGGCTCCCAGTCCAGCCCCCAGGCCGACCACAGGACCGGCTCGAGGCCGAGCTCGGCGGCCGCCTCGTAGAGGGGCGCTGTGAAGTGGCCGTAGGGCGGGCGGAAGGCTGCCGGGACGACGCCGGTGGCCTGCTCGAGGACGGCGAGCCCGTGGCGCAGGTCGCACTCAGGGTCAGCGAGCTCCTCGGGGCGGACGTGACGCAGGCCGTGGAGCCCGATCTCGTGGCCCCGCTCGGCCACCTCTCGCGCCAGGCCCGCGTGGGCCTCGGCCTGCTCGCCCACCATGAAGAAGGTGGCGCGGGCGCCGATCGCCTCGAGGGCGTCGAGGACCGCGGGGGTGCCCTCGGGGTCGGGGCCGTCGTCGAAGCTGAGACAGATGCGATGCTCGTCGACCCGCTCGCGGGAGGGAAACCGTGGCCAGCGCTCGACGATCGCGCGTTGCTCGCCGAAGCTGGGCAAGCGGCTAGGGGCCCTGCGAGGCCCGCTGCTCGCCCGCCCGCACCAAGCGCTCGCGAAGCTCGCCCTCCTGCTCGGGCGTCGGGTCAAAGCTTGCGGGGTCGGGCAGGGCATCGAGGCCGCTCAGGCCGAACAGGCGCTCGAAGAGGTCGGTGGTGCGATACAGGATCGCCCCGAAGCGCGAGCGCCCAGACTCCTCGATCAAGCCGCGCTCGAGCAGGGTCCCGACGGCGGACTCGCTCGCCACGCCGCGGATGCGGGCGATCTCCGGCCGCGAGACCGGCTGCAGGTAGGCCACTGTGGCGAGGCACTCCCCCTGCGCCTGAG
Organism: Thermoleophilaceae bacterium; assembly: GCA_013695855.1. Lineage (GTDB taxonomy): Bacteria > Actinomycetota > Thermoleophilia > Solirubrobacterales > Thermoleophilaceae > JACCZR01. The sequence continues at coordinate 1,405 of JACCZR010000275.1, read as the reverse complement.
ACAGCGGCGGGGTCCGCGGCTTGGCCAGCAGCCGCCGGGCCGCCTGCTCGGCCACCGGGTCGGTCGCCAGGGTGAAGCCGCCGGCCACCTCGCGCAGCACCACGCCGCGGTAGCCCTCGGCGTAGTGCTCGCGCAGGCGGGCCAAGGCCTCGACCACCTCGCCCGACGAGACCTCGGCGGCGTCGGTCAGCAAGTCGACGCTCACCGGCTCGGGCGAGAGGAACAGGAGCGCCTCGATCACGCGCGCGAGCTCGTTCATCCCACGCTCACCGTGATCGGGGCGAAGGGGGCGTCCTGCTCCCAGGTCGCCTCGCCGGCCTTGTAGAGCTCGAGCAGCGCAAAGAGGGTGACGGCCTCGGTGAGCCGATCGGCACCCTCGACCGCCTCGTCGAAGCCGAAGCGCCCGCGGTTCGACAGCAGCTCGCGCAGGTGGGAGAGGCGCGTCTCCAGCGACACGGCGGGTCGGGCCACGTGCCCGAGGTCGAGCGGGGGCGGCGTGCGCAGCATCTCCCCCACGGCCCGCGAGAGCAGCTCGGGCTCGTAGACCGCCTCCGCGGCCTCGACCGACACCCGCCGCAGGTGGGGCGGCAGCGGCGCCGAGCGGTAGAGAAAGCCGCGCTGGGCCTCGAAGCGCTCGCGCAGCCGCTCGGCCGCGCCGCGGTAGCGGTGGTACTCGAGCATGCGCGCCAGCAGCTCGTCGGCCGCCTCGCCCGCCTCGAGCTCGGGCACCTGCTCCTCCTCGACGGGCAGCATGAGCTGCGACTTGAGCAGCAATAGCGCGGCGATGAGCACCAGGAACTCGGTGACCGCCTCGAGGTCGAGCTGACCCGTGGACTCCAGGTGCTCGACGTAGGCCAGCACCACCTCGGCCAAGTCCACCTCCAGCAGGTCCACCTCCTCGCGCAGAACCAGCGAGAGCAGCAGGTCGAAGGGGCCGTTGAAGACCTCGAGGTCGAGGTCGATGGAGGCGAGGGCCATGCTCGCCGCAGCCTAGACCGGGGGCCCGACGCCCATCGCCCGGCGAACATCGACGAGCGTGTCCGAGGCGATCGCCCGGGCGCGCTCGGCGCCGTCGCGCAGGGTGGCCTCCAACGAGTCTTCCTCGGGGCGAAGCTCCAGGTAGCGCTCGCGCACCGGGGCGAGCAGGCCCACCACCTCCTCGGCCACCGCGCCCTTGAAGTCGCCGTAGCCCGAGCCCTCGAACTCGCGCTCCACCTGCTCGGGAGCCTCTCCACGCACCACGGCGAGCACCTCGATCAGGTTGGAGATCCCGGGCTTGTCGGGTGCCCGCACGACCTCGCGTCCCGAGTCGGCCAGCGCGCGCTTGAGCTTGCGGCGGATCGCGTCGGGCTCGTCGTCCACGTAGACCAGGCCCTGCTCGCTGCCGGCGGTGGTGGACATCTTC
>JACCZR010000075.1 GCA_013695855.1 Thermoleophilaceae bacterium | reverse complement strand
TGGTGTTCGACCAGATCGTGGCCGCGAGGGCCCCGGGCTCGGTCGAGATGCTCTGGTTGGGGTCGAAGGGCGGGGGAGGCGGTTCAGGCGGTGCAGGCTGCGCGGTCTGTGCGCACGCCGTAGAGGCGCACACGAGAGCCAAGGCGAGCAGGAGGAGGGTCGGCAGGCCGCGGAGCACGAGCGCTCCAACACACCGAAACGGCTTCAGTCGCGCCATCGCTCTCGCGGCAGCAACTTCGTCACCGTTCGGTCACGGCCGCGTAACTGGCACGGGCCGGAGAGGCGGTTTCCTACCCGCCTTATGACGAACTTCCGCTCCCGCTCCCGCCTGGTCCTACTCGCCTCGCTTGCCGTCGTGCTCATCGCCGGGGCGCTGGCGGGCGTCTCGCTCGCCGGCGGCGGTGGGAAGCCAAGCCCGATCCTGCGCCCGGCCGCCAAGGGCGAGCCGATCGTGATCGGCCACCGCGGCGCCTCCGGCTACCGGCCCGAACACACGCTCGCCGCCTACGAGCTGGCGGCGCGTATGGGCGCCGACTACGTGGAGCCCGACCTCGTGTCGACCAAGGACGGCGTGCTCGTCGCGCGCCACGAGAACGAGATCTCGGGCACCACCGATGTGTCCGACCACCCCGAGTTCGCCTCGCGGCGCCGCACGAAGTCGATCGACGGCACCCCGGTGACGGGCTGGTTCACCGAAGACTTCACCCTGCGGGAGCTGAAGACCCTGCGCGCCAAGGAGCGCCTGCCCGCCCTGCGGCAGCGCAACACGATCTACGACGGTCGCTACCACGTGCCCACTTTCAAGGAGATCATCAAGCTCACGCGCCGCCTCTCGCGGGAGCTGGAGCGCGAGATCGGTCTCTACCCCGAGACCAAGCACCCGACCTACTTCCGCTCGATCGGGCTCCCCCTCGAGCGTCCACTCGTCCGAATCCTGCGCGACTACGGGCTCGACAGGCGCCGCTCCAAGGTGTTCGTGCAGTCCTTTGAGACCGGCAACCTCAAGGCGCTCGACAGGCAGATCGAGACGCCCCTGGTGCAGCTGCTGGGGGCAAAGGCCGGCCAGCCCTTCGACCTGGTGGGCAGCGGCGACGGCCGCACCTACGCGGATCTGGCCACTTCAGCGGGCCTGCGCGACATCGCCCGCTACGCCGACGGCGTGGGCCCGTCGAAGGACTACATCGTGCCGCGCGACCCCGCGGGCAACTCGCTGGCGCCAACCTCGTTCGTGCGCGACGCCCACCGGGCGAAGCTGCTGGTGCACCCCTACACCTTCCGCGCCGAGAACAGCTTCTTGCCGCTGGAGCTGCGCCGTGGCAGCGACCCCGCCCAGTACGGCGACCTCTTCTCCGAGATCGGGCAGTTCTTCGACCTCGGCGTGGACGGCGTGTTCACCGACAACCCCGACATCGGCGTCGAGACGCGCTCGGCGCGCTGAGAGGAGCCAACTTGTCCCGCTACCTCGTCCCCTTCCTGGCCGCCCTGATCGTGTGCGCGGCGACCGCCGCGCTGGCCGTCGCGGGCGGCGGCTCGGACCGGCGCCCGCACGAGTACGAGATCGGATTGTGGGCAGACCTGCCCTACACGCCCGACCAAATCACGACCGGCGTGCCCAACCTGATCGGTGACATGAACCGCCAGGCCCTGGCGTTCTCGGTGCACGGCGGCGACATCAAGAGCGGGGGGACCCGCTGCGACGACGAGGTCTACGCCCGCTTCGAGCGCTACCTGAACTCCTTGCGCTCGCCGGCGATGTACACGCCCGGGGACAACGAGTGGACCGACTGCGACCGCCCAGCCGCCGGCGCCTACTCGTCACTTGAGCGACTCGACTTCATCCGCCGCAACCTCTTCGACAGCCGCTTGTCCCACGGCAAGCGCCGGCTCCGGCTCGAGCGTCAAGCGGCGCCCTACGTGGAGAACAGACGCTGGCACGTGGGCGAGGTCACCTACGCCACGCTGCACGTGGTGGGCTCGAACAACAACCTCGGTGACGTCAATCCCGACCCCGAGGAGTTCGCCGGCCGAAACCGGGCCACGAACGCGTGGCTGCGCCAGACCTTCGTGCAGGCGCGGCGCCGGGGCTCACGCGCGGTGATGCTGATCGCCCAGGCCAACCCGGGCTTCGACCGCGCAGATCCCACCCGCGCCCCGGTCCGGGACCCACGTACGCTCGAGCCCCGCGACGGCTTCTACGACCTGCTGACCACGCTCCGTGAGGAGACGGTGGGCTTCCGCCGCCCGGTGGCGCTCGTGCACGGCGACTCGCACTACTTCCGCGTGGACAAGCCGCTGCTCGATCCGCAGGGGCGGCGGCTGGAGAACTTCACGAGGGTCGAGGCGCCCGGCGAGGCAGATCCCCACTGGCTGAAGGTTCTTGTCGACCCTGGCAGCCGCGAGGTGTTCTCCTACCAGCCCCAGCAGGTGCCGGCGAACCGCGTCGCGGTGCCGCGTCCGCCGCGCCGATAGGGATCCGGGTGCCGGGCCAGGCTTCGCCCGGGCGACGCGCTGCGGGTCGCGCGCCGCGAACCGGCCTAGAGGCCGCGGGTTCGACACAGGCTGGGGTTCCGGTGGCCACCGTGACCCTCTTGACCGTCGGCGCCATCCCGGGCGGCCGGCCGACGTCGAAGACGACACGGACCGCGCCACGGCCAGCCTCACCGTCGACTTTCTCAAGCCGGCGGCCATCGGCGACTGGATCGAGGCCCGCACGCGCGTGGACCGGGTGGGAAGCACGCTGGCCTTTGCCGACTGCTCGCTGACCGTCGAGGGACGCGAGATCGTGCGCTCGCGGGCAGTCTGGGTCGTCGCGGGCTGAGACCCGGCTCTATCGCGTGGCCCGGGCGCGCCGCATCGCCGCAGCGGGGCTCCCGTGCCAAGGGTCGCCGTGGCCGGGCAGGATCACGTCGGCCTCGAGCGCTTCCATCGCGTCGAGCGAGATCACCGCGCGCTCGTCGTCCACGTTGGTGACCTTTGGCATCAGCTGCGGCCCCTCGCTTCGGCCGAGCGGGTTCGACGTGCACATGGAGTCGCCCACGAACAGCGCTCGGTGGCCCTCGAAAAGAAACGAGCAGTGGCCTGGCGTGTGACCCGGCGTGTGGACGATGCGTGGGCTGCCGGGCACGTCGAGCCGGTCGCCATGGGCGAAGTTCTCGGCGCCGTCGATGGCCGCCGGGCTCATGGAGCCCGCGCGGGCCTTGCCCCCGACGAAGCGCCAGAACGCCGGCTTGTACAGCTGGGTGATCAGATGCCGCCGGCTCGCGTCGCCGCCCTTGTGCCCGGGCTTTCGCAGAGAGGCGTCGTCTTCGGAGTGGATCAATACACGGGCGCCCGCGTCGCGCAGCCTCGGGGCAACCCCGGTGTGGTCGGCGTCCGGGTGGCTGAGGATCACCGCCTCGACATCCCCGGGCCGGCGGTCGATCTGGGCGAGCTGTCGCTCGAGGTCTCGCGCGAACGCGGGCAGCCCGGCGTCCACGGCGGTCAGCCGGTCGCCCTCTTCCACGAGATACCAGCTGACGAGGGAAGAGCCGAGGCGGTGGACGCCCCGGGTCACCTGCTGAGGCTCGCCCACCGGGTGGGTTATACAGCCTGGGCGCTCAGGTCCATCAGCGCGTGCAGAAAGGCCTCGGAGAACGTCGGGAAGGGCTGGATCACGTCGGCCACCACCTCGAGCGCCACGCGGGCCCGGATGGCCAGCGTGGCCTGCTGCAGCCACTCGCCCGCCTCCGGCCCGAGCGCGTGTGCGCCCGTGATCCGCTCGCCGTCTGAGACCAGGGTGAGATAGCCGGGCTTGTCGGCGTAGGCCCGGGAGTAGGTGGAGGCGCGCGGCACCGAGGCCAGTGAGACCGTGGCGGTCAACTCGCCCTCCGGCTCACCGACCGACGCGGCCTGAGGGTCGGTGAAGACCACCCGCGGCACCGCGCTGTAGTCGGCATGGCGATCGCCTCCGAGGATGTTCGCTGCCGCCACGCGCGCCTGGTACTTGCCGACGTAGGTGAGCGGCCAGACGCCGCAGACGTCGCCGATCGCCCACAGCCCCTCGCCGGCGCTCATGCGCGAGTCGACCCTCACCTCGCCGCGCTCGCCGACCTCGACGCCCAGGCCACCGGTGCGGGGCCGGCGCCCGGCGGCCACCAGCAGGCGGTCGCCGCAAAGCTCGGCGCCGTCCTCGAGCTCGAGCACGAAGTCCTCGCCTTCGCGCCGCGCCGACGAGGCGTGCTGACCGAAGTGCAGCTCCACACCGTCAGCTCGCAGCGCCTCGCCCACCCCGTCACCCAGTTGCTTGGGCTCCCGGGCCAGCAGGTGGCCCGAGCCCTCCACCAGCGCCACCTCGGCGCCCAAGCGCCGCAGCGCCTGGGCCATCTCCACGCCGACGGGTCCACCGCCCAACACGATCATCCGGCGCGGCACTTCGTCGAGGGCGGTTGCCTCGCGGTTAGTCCACACGCCGTCGAGCTCGCGCAGGCCGTCGACGGGCGGGACGACGGGATCGGACCCCGTGGCGAGCACCACGTGCTCGGCCTCGTGCTCGGTGTCGCCCACCGCGACCCGGCCCGGTCCGGCGAGGCGGCCCTCACCGCGCAGCAGCTCTATGCCCGCCCCCTCGGCCCAGGCGGCCTGGCCGGAGTCGTCGTAGCCGCTGGTCATGTAGTCGCGCCAGCCGAACGCCGCCGTGGCGTCGAGGCCGCCGCTCACGGCCTCCGCGGCGCCCGGTGCCTCCCGCGCGGCAGCCAGGGCCTCGCCCGGACGCAGAAGGGTCTTCGACGGGATGCAGGCCCAGTAGGAGCACTCCCCCCCGAGCAGCTCGCGCTCCACGATCGCCACTCGCTTGCCGGCCTCGATCAGGCGGTCGGCGCAGTGCTCGCCGGCGGGGCCTCCGCCGACCACGATGACGTCGAAGTCAGCCACAGCTGCAACCTACTCGCTCACCTCGCGCCCCTGGCTTGATCGATCGCCCACGCCGCCGTTATCAGCCCGATGTGGCTGAAGGCCTGGGGGAAGTTGCCGAGTTGCTCGCCGTTCGCGGTGTCGATCTCCTCGGCGAGCAAACCCAGCTCGTTGGCATAGCCGACGAGCTGGTCGAAGAGCTTCTCGGCCCGCTCGATCTCGCCCGCCTTCGCCAGGCAGGAAACCAGCCAGAACGAACAGATGACGAACGTGCCCTCCTCGCCGGTGAGCCCGTCGGCGTTGAGGCCCTCGTCGTTTCGGTAGCGCAGCACCAGGCCCCCTTCGGTGAGCTCCCGGGCGATGGCCTCGATGGTCGAGCGCATGCGCTCGTCGGTGACCGGGAGGAAGCCGAGGATCGGCATCAGCAGCTGGGCGGCGTCCAGGTCGTCGGAGTCAAAGGACTGGGCATAGGCCTGCTTCTCCGCGCTCCATCCCCGCTCGAGCACCGCCTCGCGGATGCGGTCGCGCTCGGCCGCCCACTCCTCAGCCTTGGCGAACTCGTCCAGCTTGGGCGCCAGCCTGACCGCTCGGTCGAGCGCGGTCCAGCACAGCACCTTGGACGAGAGGTGGTGGCGGGGATCGCCGCGCATCTCCCACATCCCGGCGTCGGTCTCGCTCCAGCGCCGGGCCGCCGTATCGGCCAGGTCGGCTATGAAGGCCTGGATCTCGGGGTGAAGGTCGCCGAGCTTCTCGTGGTAGAGCCACAGGGAGTTCAGCAGCTCGCCGTAGACGTCGAGCTGCACCTGATCCCAGGCCCCGTTGCCCACTCGGACCGGCCTCGAGCCTCGCCAGCCCGCGAGGTGAGGCAACTCGCGCTCGGACAGGTCGTGCTCGCCACCGACCCCGTACATGATCTGCAGCGACCCTTCGCCTGCGCGGCCGCCGGCCGAGCTGGTCATGAACGACACGAACTCCTCGGCCTCGTCCGAGCAGGTGCCGATGTAGAGCGCTTCGACGGTCAGGCTCGAGTCGCGGATCCACGAGAAGCGGTAGTCCCAGTTGCGCTCGCCGCCCACGGTCTCGGGCAGCGAGGTGGTGGGAGCCGCCACGATGGCGCCGGTGGGCCGGTAGGTCAGCCCCTTGAGGACCCGCGAGCTCGTCCTCACGAGCTCGCGGTGCGGGCCGTCGTAGATGTCGTGCTCGGCCTCCCAGGAGCGCCAGGCCTCGGCGGTGTCCTCGATGCGCGCGGAGACCTGTGCCGCGGGTGTGGGCTTGTGGGGCTCGCGCTGCTCGGGGGGAGCCCAGGCGAGTGAGAAGCCGGCGCCCTGGTCCTCGCTCAAGGTGAACGAGGAGCCGATCGTGCCGTCCTCGAGCTCGAGTGGAGGCACGGAGCGCAGTGCCACCCGGCCCGCGCCGAACGTGCGCGCTCCACCCTCCTCGAGGCGGATGAGCGGCGTGATCAGCCCATACTCGGGGCGCGGGGCCAGCTCGAACAGCAGCTGCACGCTGCCCGACACGCACTCCACGGCCCGCAGCAGCTCGTGCGGCGCGTCGAAGCCGAGATCATGGCCGCGCTGTCCCTCGGCGAAGGCCAGCGCGTCGCGCAGGCGAACCGTGCCGGTGTTGGTGGTGAAGGTGGTCTCGATCACCAGCGTGCCCGGCAAGTAGCGGCGCTCAGCTGTAAAGCACCCGGCGGGGCGGATGGACCAGTGCCCGGCGGCCGGGTCGAGGATCCGCGAGAACAGCGCATCGCTGTCGTAGCGCGGCACGCAGAGCCAGTCGATCGAGCCCCCGCGGCTGACCAGCGCGGCGGAGTTGCAGTCGGCCAGCAGGCCGTACTCGGCGATCGGCAGCGAGGCGCCACCGGTGTCGGCAGCCACCTAGACGAGCAGCGTGGCGCCGATCGCGCCGCCCAGGTCCCCAAGCGCCGCCCCCAGCACCGCCGGTGGGCGGTCGGACACGAAGAGGTGGGGCAACATCGCCGCCTCGATGCGGCGCACGTAGGGCTCGCCGAGGCGCGTGCCCAGCCCGCCGCCGATCACCACGGTCTCTACGTCGAGCACGTTGACCGCGGAGGCCACGCCGGTGCCCAGTGCCTCGACAGCGCGGTCCACCAGCGCGATCGCCATGCCGTCCTTGGCCTCCAGCGCGCGCGCCCAGATGCCGCTCTGTAGCCGGGTCCGGTCGCGCTTCTCCATGATCTTGAACAGCTTGGTGTGGTGTCCCTTCTTCTTGAGCTTGCGGGCGCGGACCTCCATAGCGGCCCGGCCCGCGTAGGCCTCCATGCAGCCGCGCCGGCCGCAGGGGCAGCGCGCGCCGCCCTGCTTGACCACGATGTGGCCGATCTCCCCGGCCGCCCCGAGCCCGACCCAGCGCTTGCCGTCGAGGATGATCCCGCCGCCCACGCCGGTGCCCCACCAGACGCCGAGCAGCGACCTGCTCTCACGGCCAGCTCCGAGGGCGAACTCACCGTCCACGGCCACCTGCACGTCGTTGCCCAGCCGCGTCCGGGTGCCCACTGCCTCCTCGAGGGCGGGGCCCATGGCGAACGGCTCGTCCCAGCCGGGCAGGTTGCGCGCTTCGCCCACCATGCCCGTCTCGCCGTCCACTGCGCCGGGAGACCCCACTCCCAGGCCGTCGAGCTCGTCGGTGGAGACGCCCGCGGCCGCGGCCGCCTCGGCCAGCGTCGCGGCCATCCGGGCCACCACCTCGGGCGGTCCGCCCTCGGTCGGCGTCGGCCGCTTGGCCTCGGCCACCACATCGTGGCGCTCGTCCACGATCACGGCTTGGACCTTGGTCCCGCCGAGGTCGATCCCTCCTTTCACGCTGTTCACGCTAACCCAGGCCGCGCCCGGTAGCGTGCGCGCAGTGCCCAGCGAATCGGTCACCGCCAGCACGCGGACCATCGGGAAGGTGGGCCAGGTTGGCTGAGGGACTGTTCTTCGGGGTCGACGTGGGCGGGACCAAGGTCGCCGCCGGAGTGGTCGACGGCGCCGTGGTGACCGACGCGTCCGAGCAGCCGACCGAGCTCTCGAGCGCCGAAGCACTGCTCGACGGGGTTGGCGACGCGGTAGACGGCTTGATCGAGCGCCACGGCCAGCCCAAGGGCATCGGCG
>JACCZR010000249.1 GCA_013695855.1 Thermoleophilaceae bacterium | reverse complement strand
TGCTCATGCGGCCGCGACCGGCGGGGGGTCGGCCGCCTGAACCGCGCCGAAGAACGCTGCCAGCTTGGCCGGGTCCTTGACCCCCGGGGCCGCCTCGGTACCGCTGGCCACGTCCACCGCATGCGGCGCCACCGTCGCGATGGCCTCGCCGACGTTGTCGGGGGTCAGCCCGCCCGACAGCACCAGCGGCGCCACCGGGCCGTGGTGGCGGCGGGCCAGCTGCCAGTTGAAGGTCTCGCCCGTGCCGCCCCGGCTGCCGCGGACGTGGGCGTCGAGCAGGTGGTAGTCGGTGTGGAAGGCGCGCAGGCCCTCCACCGAGGCCGCGGCGCGCACCCGCGTCGCCTTGATCACCCGGCACCCGGTGCGCCGAGCGGCCTCGCGGCAGTACATCGGCCCTTCGTCGCCGTGCAGCTGCAGGAGGGTGAGCGAGCAGCGATCGGCCGTGGCCGCGACCTCGTCGAGCGGGGCGTTGACGAAGACCCCGGCCAGCTCCACCGAGCGCTTGAGGGCAAGGCCGATCTCCTCGGCGGCGTCGAGCTCGCAGGCGCGGGCGCTCGCGGGCCAGAAGATCATGCCGAGAGCCCAGGCGCCGAGCTCCACGGCCGCCTCGGCGTCCTCGGCCCTCGTGACGCCGCAGATCTTGACCTCGGTCACGCTTCGAGCGTAGCCCCCGACGGCCTGCGGGCCAGATCGGGGTCGAGGCGTGCTGCGTCGCGGGCCGCTACGGTTGGGCCGTCCGTACATCCCGGGGGGTTCCTGTCGAAGGGGCTGAGAGGGCGCTTCTTAGCGCCGACCCGCCGAACCTGATCTGGCTCACACCAGCGAAGGGAGGAAGCACATGCCGCAGCGCAGCACGTTCTCGTCCGGCAACGACTGCCGGACCCAGATGCACATTGCCCGCCGGGGCAGCGTCTCGCCGGAGATGCGACGGGTCGCCGAGCGCGAGCAGCTGCCCGCGGAAGTCGTCCGTGACGAGCTCGCCCGCGGCCGCATGATCATCCCCGCCAACGTGCACCACCCCGCCCTGGACCCGATGGCGATCGGGCTGAAGGCGAGCGTGAAGATCAACGCCAACATCGGCAACTCGCCGACCACCTCGTCGCTGGACGAGGAGGTCGACAAGCTGCGCCTGGCCGAGCGCTGGGGCGCGGACACGGTGATGGACCTCTCGACGGGCAAGCGCATCGATGAGACGCGCGAGGCGATCCTCGACGCAGCGACGGTGCCGATCGGGACGGTGCCGATCTACCAGGCGATCGAGCGGGTCGAGAGCCCTGAGGACCTGACCGGCGAGCTGCTGCTCGAGGTCATCGAGCACCAGGCGCGCCAGGGCGTGGACTACATGACCATCCACGCCGGCGTGCGGCTCGAGCATCTGCCGCTGTGCCAGCACCGGGTGACCGGGATCGTCTCGCGCGGAGGCGGCCTGCTCGCGCGCTGGATGGTCCACCACAAGCGCGAGAACCCGCTCTACGAGCGCTTCGAGGAGATCCTGGAGATCTGCCGGGCCCATGACGTGTCGCTCTCGCTCGGCGACGGGCTGCGTCCGGGGTCGATCGCCGACGCCTCCGACGCCGCGCAGTTCGCCGAGCTCGACACGCTCGGCGAGCTCACCCAACGTGCCTGGGCGCGCGAAGTCCAGGTCATGGTCGAGGGCCCGGGGCACGTCCCGATGGACCAGCTGGAGGCCAACGTGCGCCGCCAGCAGGAGGTCTGCCACGAGGCGCCCTTCTACACGCTCGGGCCGCTGGTCACCGACGTCGGCCCCGGCTATGACCACATCACGTCGGCGATCGGCGCCGCGATCGTCGGCTGGCACGGCACCTCGATGCTCTGCTACGTCACGCCCAAGGAGCACCTCGGCCTGCCGAACGCCGAGGACGTCAAGCAGGGCCTGATCGCCTACCGCATCGCCGCCCACGCGGCCGACCTCGCGCGCGGCTCCAAGCGAGCGGCGGCCTGGGATCGCGAGCTGTCGAAGGCGCGCTTCTCATTCGACTGGCGCCGGCAATTCGAGCTGTCGCTGGACCCCGAGGCCGCCCAGGCCATGCACGACGAGACGCTCGCAGACGACTACTTCAAGAGCGCCGAGTTCTGCTCGATGTGCGGCCCGAAGTTCTGCCCCATGCACAACTTCAAGGACATCGACTGGGACGAGCTGCGGGCCGTCGTCGCCCAGCGAAAGCGTGAACGGACACTCACAGCTCGCTGAGCTCTGAGCATCCCCGGGCTGGGGCCGGATCCAACCCAGATCCGCGAGGCCGCACCTGTCGTCGCCGGCCTAGGGGATCGGCAGCGGGCTGTTCTCGTTGGGCTGGGAGCGCTGGCTGGTCAGCTGCGCCGGGCGCTTGCCCAGCTTCACGCTGGCGGTCTTGCGGTCCTTGCCGCGGAAGTACTCGACCTCGACGCTCACCCCGGGGCTTCGGCCCTCGATCGCGGCGGCCACATCGTCGGGGTCCTTGATGTCCCTGCCCGCGACCTTCACAAGCAGGTCGCCGCCTGCGCGGATGCCGTCGCTCGTAGGGGTACGCCCGCCGCGAAGGCCGGCGCGGTCGGCGGGACCCCGGGGTACTACGACCTGCAGGAGCGCACCCTCCTTCGTCGGAAGGTTGAGGTCGGACGCCACGCCCTCGGTCACCGGCGCCATCTCCACGCCCAGGTAGGCGCGCTCGATGCGCTCGCCGTCACGTAGGCGGGGAAGCAGCTTCTTCGCGGTGTTGACGGGCACCGCGAAGCCGATGCCCACCGAGCCCCCGCCCCCCGAGCCGGTGGCGATCTGCGAGTTGATGCCGATCACGCGTCCGGCGGCATCCAGCAGCGGGCCACCCGAGTTGCCGGGGTTGATCGAAGCGTCGGTTTGGATGACGTTGGAGATCTGGAAGCCGTTGGGCGCCTCGATCTGGCGTTGCTTGGCCGAGACGATGCCCGTGGTCACGGTGCGCGAGAGGCCGAAGGGGTTGCCGATGGCCACCGCCGGATCGCCCACGTTGACCTGGTCGGAGTCGCCGAGGGGCAGCGGCTGGAGGTCGACCTTCTTGGGATCGATCTGCAGCACCGCGAGGTCGCTCGAGGGGTCGCGGCCCCGGACCTTGGCGTCGATGCGGTCGCCCTTCTCGTCGAAGCGCACGGTCACGCTGTCGGCGCCCTCGACCACATGGGCATTGGTGACGATGGTGCCGTCCTCGCCGACCACGAAGCCCGAGCCGGTGGCGGTGCCCTGGCCCTGGGGCCCGCCGAACGGGGAGGAGCTCTCGCGCCGCACCCCGCGGGCCTCGATGAAGACCACGCCGCGGCCCTCCCGCCGGTAGATGTCGGAGACCGTGCGGGCGTCGGTGGCGGCGGCGTCGCGGGTGACGGGTCCCTGGCGAACGACCTCGCGCGTCTCGCCGGTCTCGATCACGCCGGTGGCGACCAGCACAGCGCCCACCACGCCGACCACGAGGCCCCCGAAGACACCGGAGAGGATGGAACCGACTCGATTCACGGACGCAGAGTGTGGGCCGCCCGGGTGAAGCCGCCCTAAAGGCGAGCCAACCGGGGATAGGCCTTAGACCCGTGGGCCGCCTGGTGGAAGGGCTCGCAGTGCGCGCAGGCGGCCCCTCAGCCCCCGGCCCCCGAGCTCGCGGCGCAGGGCCCGGCGCGCCGCGGCGTCGGGCAGTCCGGCCGAGGTCGAGGCGAAGCGGTGAGCCCGAAGGCGGGCGGCGTAGCGAGCGCTGGCCGGACCGGCCACCTCACCCAGCAGACGCTCCATGCCCAGCAGCGTGGTTCCGGGGCCGGGCGCCACGCCCACCCGAGGAAGGGCGCGCTCGAGCTCGCGCAGGCGGGCCTCGCCGCCGGCGCGGCCGTCCAACCGGCGAAGCGAACGCAGGCGCCGGCCCACCAGCAGCCCGGCTCCCACTGCTCCGATCAGCGCGAGCACAGCCAGGAGGCCGGCAACCGGGACCCCGCCGCCTTCCTCTCGCCCGGCCGCCGAGGTGGTGGGCTCGCTGCTTGGGTCCGGGGGTGGCTTCGGCTCACGCGCCGTCGAGGCCTCGCCGGCCACGCGATCGCCGCCGCCGAGGTCGAAGCCCGGCACCTGGGACTGGGCGGGCGCGACGGGCGGCGTGGGGTCGAAGGTGACCCAGCCGATGCCCGCGAAGTAGACCTCGACCCACGAGTGGGCGTCCAGGTCGCGCACCTTGTACTCATTGCGCGTCTCGAGGTCACGCACGCCGGGAGAGAAGCCGGAGACCACGCGCGCGGGGATGCCCGACATCCGCAGGATCAATCCCATCGCCCCCGAGAACTGCTGGCAGTAGCCGATCTTGTCCTCAAACAGGAAGGCGTCCAGGGGAAAGCGGCGCGCAGGCGGGCCTTCGTCGTAGCGCATGTTCCTCTCGAGGTAGCGCTCCACTCCGCGCACGGCGTCGAAGGTCGTGGGCGCGTTCTGTGTGAGGCGGCGGGCGAGCCGGTAGGTCCGCGCGTAGGGAGACTCGGCCAGCTCGCGCGAGACGCTGGTGGTCCCGCCGACTCCGAGCAGGCCCCGCGGTGGCACGAAGACCGGCCGTGACGCCCCGGGTCCCGGCGCCGCGGTCGCAGGCAGGGCGATCCCGGTGTAGCGAGCGGCCACCGAAAGGTAGTCAGAGCCGGGGCCCTCGCTGCCCGGCTCGGCGGCGCGCATCTCCGCCGGGCGCGGCTCGGGCACGTAGGCGCGCACGTCGTATGCCTCGCCCTTCTCGAGCGGCTTGCCGAGCTTGGCCACCGTGCCGTCGGCGCTGGGCTTGACCGGGTCGGCGCCGTCCACCGACAGTGGGGTGCCGGTGGTGACCACGAAATCGGTGCGCAGCGCGCGCACGGTCACCCGCACGCGCCGCTCCCAGCGCCGCGGCGCAGGCGAGGGC
>JACCZR010000245.1 GCA_013695855.1 Thermoleophilaceae bacterium | reverse complement strand
GGCATCGTTCACCGCCTGGACCGCGATACCTCAGGCCTCATGGTGGTGGCGAAGTCCGAAGAGGCCCACGCCGCATTGCGGGACATGGTGGCCGCCCACGAGCTCGACCGGCGCTACCTGGCGCTGGTGGAGGGCCGGCCGCCGTCGGCCTCGGGCACGGTCGACGCGCCGCTGGGGCGAGACCGCCGCCGGCGTTCGCTGCGCTCGACCGACAGCGAGCGGGCGAAGGCCGCGGTCACCCATTTCTCCGCGCTCGAGTCGCTCCCGCGGACGACCCTGTTGAGAGTGCGACTGGAGACGGGGCGCACCCACCAGATCCGAGCCCACCTGTCCGAGATCGGGCACCCGGTGTGCGGTGACTCCGCCTACGGGGGCGGTGCGAGCGGCTCAAGGCTTGGGCTAACGCGCCATTACCTGCACAGTAACCGCTTGGGGTTTTGTCATCCCCTATCGGGGGAAAATCTCAACTGCGAGTCCAAACCACCCACCGACCTGCGTCGCGCACTCGACGCGGCTCGGCGGGAGCCAGTCTCCGGAGGGCCAGACGGAGGCTGATCTGTGAGCGAGGCGCCTTCGGGCGCCTCGTTTGCTTTCCGGGCTCGTTGCTCGTCTGCGCGCGATGGCCCCCGAGACGCAAACGGGGCGGCCCGAAGGCCACCCCGTCTTGCGTCCAAGAGTGGGGCCGGTCCACCGGAGGTAGGGGAAGGAGGGCCGGCCCTCCTTCCGGGAAACGAAGCGGCGGGTGCAAGCTTGCGGCCTCTATCCTGCTCGGCATACACAGACGATCCCGCCGGGATCACGGCGCGGGCCCTGCCCGGACCCAAGAGGTCCGGGTCCCGCGCACGCCCGGCGGACGGCGGAGGAGCGCTCGCTGATCGGGCGAGCACTCCACGCTCGAGCCGTTCACGCAGCACGACAAGGGAGCACAGATGGCAGAGGTAGGAGTCAAGGAGCTGCTCGAGGCCGGGGTGCACTTCGGTCACCAGACGCAGCGCTGGAACCCCAAGATGCGCCGCTACCTCTTCGGAGAGCGCGGCGGCATCCACATCATCGATCTGCAGCAGACCGAGCGGCTGCTCGCCCGTGCGCAGGAGTTCGTCGGAGAGGTGGCTGGCCGGGGCGGAACCGTCCTGTTCGTGGGAACCAAGAAGCAGGCGCGCGACACGGTGGCCGAGGCGGCCCGCGAGGCGGGCATGCCCTACGTCCACCAGCGCTGGCTCGGCGGGCTGCTGACCAACTGGAACACGATCTCACAGCGCATCGAGCGTCTGCATGAGCTGCGCACATGGACCGAGAGCGGGACCATGGACCTGCTGCCCACGCGCGAGCGGATCGGCGCGTTGGCGGAGCGCGACAAGCTCGAGATCAACCTCGGCGGAGTCGCCGACATGCAGCGCCAGCCTGACGCGATGTTCGTGGTCGACCTCAAGACCGAGGTGATCGCGGTGCGCGAGGCTCTGCGGCTGAAGATCCCGATCATCGGGCTCGTGGACTCCAACTGCGACCCCGACCCCGTGAGCTACGTAGTGCCGGGCAACGACGACGCCATCCGCTCGTGCAAGCTGATCACCGAGGCCATCGCCGGAGTCGTGCGCGAGCGCGGCAGCCGCTTCCGCTTCGAGGAGGAGGAGGCCCAGCGCGAGCGCGACGAGGCTGCCCGTAAGGAGGCCGAGGAGCGCGCGCGTGTCGAGGCCGAGGAGCAGGCCCGCAAGGAGGCCGAGGAGCAGGCCCGTGCCGAAGCCCAGGCCGCCGAGGGCCAGCCGGCACCCGTGCAGCCCCAGCAGCCGCCCCCGCCGGCGCCTGAGCCCACGGAGGCCGGCCGCGGACGGCGCACCTTCGACCCTGACGAAGACGGGTAGCGCACGTGGCCGACATCGCAGCCAAGGACGTCAAGGCCCTCCGCGACCGAACAGGGGCGGGGATGATGGAGTGCAAGCAGGCGCTGCAGGAGGCCGGAGGCGACATCGACCAGGCGATCGAGGTTCTGCGCGTCAAGGGGCAGGCCAAGGCCGCCAAGCGCGGCGAGCGCGCGGTCAGCGAGGGCGTGGTCGAGACCTATGTGCACGCCACGGGCAGGATCGGCGTGCTCGTGGAGGTCGACTGCGAAACAGATTTCGTGGCGCGCACCGACGGCTTCCGCGCCTTTGCCCGCGAGGTGGCCCTGCACGTGGCCGCCGCCGCGCCGCGCTTCGTGTCCGAGAGCGAGGTCCCGGCCGAGGAGCGCGAGGCAGAGCTGCGCGTGCTGCGCGAGCAGGCCGCTGCCGAGGGCAAGCCCGAGCAGGTCCAGGAGAAGATGGCCGAGGGTCGCTTGCGCAAGTGGCTCGAGGCGAGCGTGCTGCTCAGCCAGCGCCACGTCAACGAGGACAAGCACGGCGGCAAGACCATCGAGGATCTGCGCGCCGAGCTGGCGGCCAACACCGGCGAGAACGTGGTCGTGCGCCGCTTCTCGCGCTTCGACGTGGGAGAGGGGTAGTCCCGTAGAGCCCGTCTTCAGCCGAATCCTGCTGAAGCTCTCGGGAGAGGCGCTGATGGGCGGCCTCGACTACGGCGCCGACCCCGACCGGATCGCGGCCATCGCGGGCCAAGTGAAGCACGTGGCCGACCGTGGTGTGGAGGTGGCCGTGGTGGTGGGCGGTGGCAACATCTACCGTGGGCTGGCCGGCGCGGCCGAGGGCATGGACCGCGCCACGGGCGACTACATGGGCATGCTCGCCACGGTGCTGAACGCGCTGGCCCTGCAGGATGCGCTGGAGAAGGTGGGCGCCGTGACACGCGTGCAGTCTGCGATCACGATCTCCGAGGTCGCCGAGCCGTACATCCGCCGAAAGGCCATGCGCCACCTCGAGCACGGGCGCGTGGTCATCTTCGCCGCGGGCACCGGCAACCCGTTCTTCACCACCGACACCGCCGCCGCGCTGCGAGCGCTCGAGATGCGCGCGGAGGCCATCCTGATGGCCAAGAACGGCGTGGAGGGAGTGATGGACGCCGACCCGAAGGCGAACCCGGGCGCTCGCCTCATCGCCGAGATAAGCCACCGGGAGGCACTCGAGCGTGACCTGCGGGTGATGGACTCGACCGCCCTCTCCCTGTGCATGGACAACAAGCTGCCGATCCACGTGTTCAACACCGACGACGAGGGCAACATCGACCGGATAGTCTGCGGCGAGAGGGTGGGGACAGTGGTATCGACCGAATGAGCGATGGCGTCCTCAGCGAATTCATCGACGACGCGGCAGAGCGAATGGCCAAGTCCGTCGAGTCCACGCGCGGTGAGTTCACCAGCGTGCGCACCGGCCGCGCGACCCCGCACCTGCTCGACCGCGTGAACGTCGACTACTACGGCACGTTCACGCCGCTGCGCCAGCTCGCCCAGGTATCCGCCTCGGAGGCGCGACTGCTCACCATCACGCCCTTCGACCCCGGCTCGATCCGGGCCATCGAGAAGGCGATCCTGGAGTCCGACGTGGGCCTCACGCCGTCCAACGACGGCAACGTGGTGCGCCTGACGATCCCTGAGCTCACCGAGGAGCGACGCCGCGACCTGGTCAAGGTGGCCCACAACATCGCTGAGCAGGGCCGGGTGGCCGTGCGCAACGTCCGCCGCGACACGATGCACGACCTGCGCGAGCTCAAGAGCGAGGGAGAGGTCGGCTCCGACGACGAGCACCGCGCCGAGGACGAGCTCCAGAAGCTCACCGACGCCCACGTGGCGGAGATCGACCAGGCCCTCGCGGGCAAGGAAGCCGAGATCCTCGAGGTCTGATGGCCGCCGGGGCGGCGGCCCGCTACGTCGCGATCATCACCGACGGCAACGGCCGCTGGGCCAAGGAGCGCGGCCTGCCCCCCGTGGCCGGGCACCAGGCAGGCGCCGACACCGTGAAGGCGCGCCTGTACGACGCCGGGGAGTTCGGCATCAAGGAGCTCAGCGTCTACTCCTTTTCGACCGAGAACTGGTCTCGCCCGCGCGAGGAGGTCGACGGGCTGATGGCGATGTTCGCCGAGCGCATCGACTGGGAGACGCCCGAGCTCGACGGATGGGGCGTCCGCATACGCTTCATCGGCCGCCGCGAAGGCGTATCGGAGAAGCTGCGGCAGCGCATGGACTGGGCGGAGCGCAAGACCGCCGCCAACGAGCGCATCACCCTGTTCGTGGCCTTCAACTACGGGGCGCGTGCGGAGATCGTGGACGCCGCGCGCAACTTCACCGGCGAGACCGAAGACGAGTTTCGCCGCCACCTCTACGCGCCCGAGATGCACGACCCCGACCTGCTCATCCGCACCAGCGGCGAGCAGCGGATCTCGAACTACCTGCTGTGGCAGGCGGCCTACTCGGAGCTCGTGTTCTCCGACGTCCTGTGGCCGGACTTCTCGCGTGAGGCTTTCAGCGCGGCGCTGGAGGAGTACGCCTCCCGCGCCCGGCGCTTCGGGGGGCGCTGACGTGTTCGAGGAAGTCCACTAGAGGTGGCCGCCCGCCGCGAGCCGCGCAGGCGCTCCTCGGACACCCCGTCGCGGGTGCTCTACGCCCTGCCGGCCATCGCCTTCGCCCTGTTCATCGTCATCTCGGGCGGGCTCGTTCTCGCGCTCGGGCTGATCGTGCTGGGCGTGACTGCCCTGCACGAGCTCTACTCGATCATGCGCCGCGTCCGGCCCGTGGACGTGGTGGGCTTCCTCGCCCTCGCGGGGATGGTCCTGGCTGCGCTGTACGGAGGTGACCGTCAGGTGCTGCTGGTCTTGGTCTGCGCGTTCCCAGTGGCCTTTGTCGGCACCCTGCTGCGCCCGCGGCGCCAAAACGCCTCTTGGGCGGTCGCCGTCACGTTGTTCGGCGCGCTGTGGATCGGCCTGGCGATGGCCCACGCCGTCTTCCTGCGCGAACTGCCCGAGGGCCAAGGGCTGCTGCTCGACGCCCTGGCGGCCACGTTCATCGGCGACTCATTCGCCTACTTCGGCGGCCGCCTGTACGGTCGGCGGCCGCTGGCTCCCGACATCTCGCCCAACAAGACGCTCGAGGGGCTGATCGCGGGCGTGATCGGTGGTACGGCCGCGTTCTGGTGTGCCGGGCTCTACCAGGACTGGCTGAGCCACGGCGATGCCCTGATTCTCGGCGTGCTGGTGGCCATTGCCGCTCCGCTGGGCGACCTGTTCGAGTCGCTGTTCAAGCGCGACCTGGACGTGAAGGACACCGGCGGCCTCTTCGGGCCCCACGGCGGGGTGCTCGACCGCCTCGACGGCGTGCTCTTCAGCGTTCCCATGGCCTTCTACGTCGCGGTGGCGCTCGGCTTGGGCTGAGGGTGGCTCGAGTCTGGCGCTACGGCCCAGGCGCCGGACGCCTAGCGAGGTGTGAGCCGCACGCGCTGGAAGCCGGCCAGCTTCCCGGCGTGTCCGCCGGCGAAGAGGGCCAGCCGTACGCCCTGCTCGAACGAGCCCGTCTGGGTCGCGCCCAGGCCGCGCCAGCGGCGGCCGTCTCCGCTCACCGCGAACGCGAAGCGGTCGCCGCGGGCGCGGACACGCAGGAAGGTCCGTAAGCGCGGCCGCGGGGCCGATGCCAGCTTTGTGAGCCTCCCGGCTTGACGGCGCAGCAACACCACCCGCCGGCCGCGTGCCGAAGCGAACACAGACGTGCCTTCGTTTGCGGTGCCATCCCGCGTGGTGGGCCCGAGGCCTCCCGAGGCTCCCCCCCGCAAGTCTCGCCTTTCGAGCACCGCCAAGCCTTCATAGGAGGTGCTGGTGATGCGGCGCGTCAGCAGCGCCGCGTCGGGGGGTGACCCGGCCCGGCGGCGAGCGCCGAGCCGCAGCCTGCCACCGCCGACGGCGATCCGCGGCTTGTCCACGGCCGGCCACTCCCAACCCCGAGCGAGCCGTTGACCGCGGAACTCCTCGCGGAACGCTCGGGGGCGGGCAGCAGCCGAGACAGGGAGAACCGACGGCGATCCGGTGCCGATCTCCGGCCAGCCGTCGCCTCCGATCCGTATCGGGTCCATGAGCACTTGCCTGCCGATGAGAAACGAGTCGGCACGGAACGCGTGGTAGAGCAAGCGGTAGTCCCCCGGCCCGGCACGTACCGGGCTGCCGTGACCCGGGCAGCGCCAGAAGGCATTGTCGCGCAAGATCGGGTTCGCGGGGCGCTTGCGCCACGGGCCCAGGAGCCTTGGGGACGCCGCGACGCCGACGCTGTACCGGCAGTCCGTCCGGCAGCAGCGGGCGCCCGCGTAGAACAGGAAGAACTTGCCCTGTTCGCGCATCACCGCGGGAGCCTCGACCACCCCCCGCTCCCACGGCTGGTCAGCCGTTATGAGCGTCGTCGGCGAGCCGGTAAGTCGCAGTCCATCAGGGGTCAGCGGCTGCGCCCGAATCGCCGGGTATATCCGCACGGCGTCGCCCGACTCCTTCCACAGGAGGAACAGCCGCCCGTTCTCGTCGCGCACGGTGAACGGGTCGATCGCTCCGCGAGGCGGGCAGAGGATCGGGCCGACGTCGCGGTAGGGGCCGTCCACCCGCCCCGCCGTGGCCACTCCGATGCAGTAGCGCCTGCGGGCCGGGATGGCGGAGTAATAGGCGAGGTACCGGCCGCCCACGTGCGCGAGCTCAGGCGCCCAGAACCTGCCGACGGCCCATTTCGGACGGCCCCGGAACACGGTGCCCTTCTGGCGCCAGTGCACCAGGTCGCGCGAGTGCAGGATGGGGAAGATGGGCGCCCAGCCATTGGAGGTTGCGCTCGCCACGTACTCCCTGCCGACCTTGATCACCGTCGGGTCGGGAAAGGCTCCGGAAATCACGGGGTTCGCGCTGGAGGCCGAGTCGGTTGCTCCGCGGGCCACTCCAGAAGCGGGGTCCAAGGCGGCGATGAGGACCAGCGAGAAGAGCACCGCGGCCACCCCCGGTGTCCCCTGGACGCCTCGCGAGCCCACCGCCAGACTGTCGACACGGCCGAGCTCTTGGCCGGATGGGGACGATCTACGCCTCCTACACTAAGCCGGGTGCGCAGGATCGTCATCGCAGGGTCCACGGGCTCGATCGGGACCCAGGCGGTGGACGTCGTTCAACGCAGCCCTGAGCTCGAGGTCGTGGGGCTCGCCGCCGCCTCGAACGCCGAGCTGCTGCTCGAGCAGACCCGCGCGCTGGGCGTGAAGCGCATCGCGCTCGCCGACGAGGCCGCGGCCGCGCGGGCGTCCGAGGCCTGGACCGACGGCCAGGTGCTTGCCGGCACCGAGGGGCTCGTCGAGCTCATCGTCGAGTCGGGGGCGGATCTTGTCCTGAACGCCCTTACGGGCTCAGCGGGCCTCGGGCCGACCGTGGCCACCCTCGGGGAGGGGATCGACCTGGCGCTGGCCAACAAGGAGAGCCTGGTGGTTGGAGGCGAGCTGGTGATGGCGCTGGCCGAGGCCACAGGCGCCCAGGTCATCCCCGTCGACTCCGAGCACTCCGCCCTGTACCAGCTCGTAGGGGGCGAAGCCCCCGGGACGGTCGACCGCCTTGTGCTCACCGCTTCGGGCGGTCCGTTCCGCGGTCGCTCGGCCGATCAGCTCGAGGACGTGACCGTCGAGCAGGCGCTGGCGCACCCCACCTGGGAGATGGGCGGCCGCGTCACCGTCGACTCCGCGACGCTGTTCAACAAGGGGCTCGAGGTGATCGAGGCGCACCATCTCTTCGGCACGCCCTACGACCAGATCGACGTGGTGGTCCACCCGCAGTCGATCGTGCACGGCCTGGTCCACCTCAACGACGGCGCCTCGCTGGCCCACCTCGGCCACCCCGACATGCGCGTCCCGATCTCCTACGCGCTCCATCACCCCGAGCGCGCCGACGTCGCGGTCGGAACCCTGGACCTCGCGAAGGTCGGCACGCTGGACTTCGAGGCCCCCGACGAGAACGCCTTTCCGTGCCTGCGGCTGGCTCGCGAGGCCGCCCAGGCCGGAGGCACCGCGCCGTGTGTGCTCAACGCCGCCGATGAGGTCGCGGTGCACGCGTTTCTCGACGGGGAACTGCCCTTCACAGGCATCCCCCGGGTGATCGAGGACACGCTGCGGGCGCTGCCGGCCCGCCCGCTGCGTCACTTCTCCGACCTCTACGAGGCGGACGCCGAGGCCCGCCGCCACGCCGCGGGAGCCGCCGTATGACCCTGCTCTCGATCGTCCTGGCCGCACTGGGCTTCATGGCTCTCGTGGTCCTGCACGAGATGGGGCACTTCTTCGCCGCCAAGGCGGTGGGCATGCGCGTGGAGAAGTTCTCGCTCTTCTTTCCCCCGAACCTCTTCTCGCGCACGAGGGGAGAGACCGAGTACGCCATCGGCTCCATCCCCCTCGGCGGCTACGTGAAGATCACCGGCATGAACCCCAGCGAGGACCTCTCCGACGAGGTCCGCACCCGGGCCTACTACTCCCAGCCGGTCTGGAAGCGCATCGTGGTGATCGCCGCGGGGCCGTTCGTGAACCTGGTGGTGGCCTTTGTGCTGCTCTTCGTGTTCTTCGGCGCTATCGGCGCCGAGACCGAGCCAAAGCGCGCCGAGGTGGGCGTGGTGGAGAAGACCTTCCCGGCGGCCGGGCAGCTTCGCCCGGGCGACAGGCTGCTGGCGGTGGACGGCGAGCGGGGCAAGCTGGGGGTGCTCTCGAAGCAGATCTCCTCTCACCGCTGCGCGCAGCGCCCGCCCACCGCGCGCTGCAAGGCGACGGACCCGGCCACGGTCCTCATCGAGCGCGGCGGCCGGCGGCGGACGCTCGAGCTCACACCGATCTACGACACCCGGACCAAGAAGACGCGCCTGGGCTTCGGCTATGCCCCCGGGCCCCGGGAGACACTCCCCCCCGGCAGGGCGTTCACCACCACGCTCGACCGCTTCGCCTTCATCTCCGGGCAGACGCTCAGCCTGCCTGCGCGACTGTTCGACGCCGAGCGGCGCAAGGAGATCTCGGGGCC
This sequence comes from Thermoleophilaceae bacterium, assembly GCA_013695855.1. Taxonomy (GTDB): domain Bacteria; phylum Actinomycetota; class Thermoleophilia; order Solirubrobacterales; family Thermoleophilaceae; genus JACCZR01. The sequence goes on along the minus strand of JACCZR010000245.1, from coordinate 11,202 downwards.
CGTCGGCTCCTACGAGGTCACGCGGCAGACCATCATCCAGGACCTCCCCGAGGTGGTTGGGATCCTGGCGATCATCTCGCTCTCCCTGGCGATCGTGAACCTCTTCCCGTTCCTGCCGCTCGATGGCGGTCACATCTTCTGGGCCGTGGTCGAGCTCGTCCGTCGCAAGCCGGTGTCCTACCGCCTGATGGAGAGATCGAGCATCGTCGGCTTCATGCTCGTGCTTGGGCTGTTCGCGATCGGCCTCACCAACGACATCGGCCGGCTCACCGGCGAGGGCTTCCAGGTTCCCTGAGCCCTACGACCGTGCGGTGCTCGCCCGAGCTGGATCGGTGCGGTGCTCGCCCGATCAACGATCGGGCTGCGCTGCGCCCGGAGGATCGGGCTGCGCTCCTCCGGTACCAGGCCGGGGTAGGCTCCGCGCTTCCTAGAGAGGGAGGAGCCCGATGGAGAGCAGCACCGTGGAACGCAAGACCGAGCGCCCGCCCGCCCTGGACGCGGCAACGATGTGCGAGGCCTTTCAGATCACGGCCGAGGCGGTCTCCGACCAGGGCGCCCTGCGGCTGAAGGATGACGAGCTCACGCTCACGTGGGCCGAGTATGCCGAGCGCACCCGCAAGGTCGCCGCCGGGCTGACCGCCCTCGGGGTGGGGCGCGGGGACACCGTGGCGATCATGCTCACCAACCGCCCGGAGTTCCACTTCTGCGACGCCGGGGCGATGCACCTGGGCGCCACCCCCTTCTCCATCTACAACACCTACTCGTCCGAGCAGATCGAGTACCTGGTGAGCGACGCCGCCAACAAGGTCGCCTTCACCGAGCAGGCCTTCGCCGACCGGCTGCTCGCTGTCTTGGGCGCCGACAACGCGCTCGAGCACGTCGTGGTGGTGGACGGCGACCCGCCCGAGGGCGCGATGTCGCTGGCCGACCTGGAGGCCAAGGGCTCCGAGGACTTCGACTTCGAGGCCGCGTGGCGCGCCGTGGAGCCCGACGACATCCTCACCTTGATCTACACCTCGGGGACCACCGGGCCGCCCAAGGGCGTACAGATCACACACGCAAACATGACCCAGTGCGTGCGCTCCTACGACAAGATCATCGGCTTTCCGTTCGGCGGGCGGATCGTCTCCTACCTCCCGATGGCGCACGTGGCCGAGCGCAACGTGAGCCACTACCTGCCGATGCTCTGCGGCTCCAACGTCACGTCCTGCCCCGATCCGCGCCAGGTGGCGCAGTACCTGCCCGAGGTCAAGCCCACCTGGTTCTTCGCCGTGCCTCGTATCTGGGAGAAGATGAAGGCGGGGCTCGAGGCAATGCTCGCCGGGCTCGACGAGGGTGAGCAGAAAGACCGCATGCAGAACGCACTGGGCGTCTCCCTGCGCCGCGTGAGGGCGATCCAGGCCGGCGAGCAGGTCCCCGCGGAGCTCGAGTCGCAGTGGCGTGAGGCCGACGAGCAGGTTCTCTCCAACGTGAGGGCGATGCTCGGGCTCGACGAGGTGGAGGCCTGCAACGTGGGGGCCGCGCCGACGCCGCCCGAGGTGATCGAGTTCTTCCACGCCCTCGGCATCCCTCTGGCCGAGCTCTGGGGGATGTCGGAGACCACCGGCGCCGGCACCTGCAACCCGCCCGAGAAGATCAAGATCGGGACGGTGGGCCCGCCGGCCCCCGACTGCGAGATCAAGCTCGACGAGGACGGCGAGGTGCTGATCCGCGGGCCGGTGGTGATGCCCGGCTACCGCAACCTGCCCGACAAGACCGCGGAGACGTTCACCGAGGAAGGCTTCCTGCGTACCGGCGACATCGGCGAGTTCGACGATGACGGCTACCTGAAGATCGTCGACCGCAAGAAGGAGCTGATCATCAGCGCCGCGGGCAAGAACATGTCGCCCGCGAACATCGAGTCAAAGGTCAAGGCGGCCGGGCCGCTGATCGGCCAGGCCGTGACCATCGGCGACGCTCGCCAGTACAACAGCGCCCTGCTGACCCTGGACTCCGACGCGATACCAGGACTGGCCGAGAAGATCGGCGCCCAGCCTTCGGCCGAGGAGCTGGCCGACAACGAGGAGGTGATCGCGGCGGTGCAGGAGGAGATCGACACCGCCAACGAGCAGCTCGCCCGCGTGGAGCAGATCAAGAAGTTCGTGATCCTGCCCACCGAGTGGGAGCCGGGGGGCGACGAGCTGACGCCGACGATGAAGCTCAAGCGCAAGCCGATCGCCGAGAAGTACGCGGACGAGATCGAGGGGCTCTACTCGTAGGTGCCCGAAGCTGCCCTCCTGGCCAGGGGGCCGTGGGCTCCCGGGGATGTCGATGTGCGCTGGCACCAGGCGGCCTACGAGCCTTCGCAGGAGCTGACGGCGGCTGCAGACGCTCGGGTGGCCGCGCTCACCGAGCGCGGCTCGCCGGCACACGACGGCATGGCCGCACGTATGCGCGACCACGAGGCGCGCGACGGCGGGCTGTGGATGGAGCTTCAGCCCGCGCGCTGGGCACTGCGGCTGGTCGATGGGGAGGCGTGCGACTCACTCACCGCGTTGTGCGTCGTCCGGCGCGAGGACGGGCACTGGCTGGCGGGGCGGCGGGCCAGCTGGCTGGCCACCTGGGCCGAGCGCTGGGCCCTCGGCGCCGGCGGGGCGGTCGAGGTGGGGGAGAGCCCGGTGGAGACGCTCACTCGCGAGCTCGACGAGGAGTGGCAGCTGCGCCCCGCAGGGGTCGCGATCGAGGCCCTGGTTCGCCTGCCCAGCGGATTGGCAATGCTCGTCGGGCAGGTGACTGTGCCCTCGGACGCCTCACCGGTGTCCGACGCCGAGCACGACGAGTACGCATGGTGGCCGCCTGACCCGGCCGACTGGCCCTCCGAGGCCGACGAGCGGCTGCGGCGCATGGGCGCGCTGCTGGCTTGAGCCGCGCCTGGGGGCCCAGCTACCCTGAGGGGGTGCCTTCGGAGCGCCAGATCGACGTGGGCGGCGTGAAGATCGGCGCCGGCGCGCCGGTCGCCGTGCAGTCGATGACCAAGACCGAGACGGCGGACTACGACGCCACCCTGCGCCAGATCCGCGCCATCGCGGACGCCGGCGGGGACATCGTGCGCTGCGCCATCCCGCGCGACAAGGACGTGGACGCGCTCAAGCGCCTGGTGATCGAGTCGCCGATCCCGGTGATCGCCGACATCCATTTCAACCACACGCTCGCCCTGAAGGCGATCGACGCCGGCTCGCACTGCGTGCGCATCAACCCGGGGAACATCGGCGGCCACGAGAAGACGGGCGAGGTGACCGAGCGAGCCCGGGCCGCCGGCACGCCGTTGCGCATCGGGGTCAACTCCGGCTCGCTTCCCAAGCACCTGCACGAGCTGGAGCGCGAGAACCCCGTCGAGGCGCTGGTGAGCGCCGCGGTGGAGTACGTCGAGCTGATGGAGCGGCTGGACTTCGAGGACTTCAAGGTCTCGATCAAGTCCACGAGCGTGCCGAACACGATCGCCTCGAACCGCCTGCTCTCCGAGCGCATTCCCTACCCGCTGCACCTCGGGATCACCGAGGCCGGCACCAAGTGGACCGGCTCGCTGAAGTCCGCGGTCGGCCTGGGCGCCCTGCTGGCCGACGGTATCGGGGACACGGTCCGGATCTCCCTGTCCACGTTTCATGCGGAGGAGGAGGTCAAGGTCGCGTGGGAGATCCTCAAGGCGCTCAAGCTGCGCGAGCGGGGCCCCGTGTTGATCGCCTGCCCCACCTGCGGCCGTCTCCAGTTCGACATGGACACCGTGGTGGCCGAGGTCGAGACCCGCCTCGAGGCCTACGACGAGCCGATCGAGGTCGCCGTGCTGGGCTGTGCTGTCAACGGCATCGGCGAGGCCTCGCACGCCGACTTCGGCATCACCGGCGCCAAGAACGAGGGCCTGATCTTCGCCGGCGGCGAGCCTCTGCGGAAGGTCCCCCAGGAGCGCCTGGTCGAGGAGCTGTTCACCGAGATCGACCGCTCGCTGAAGCTCGGCCGCGTGGAGCGCGACGAGGGCGAGGTGGCCGAGGGAGCCGAATGGCTGGCCAAGATCGAAGAGGAGAACGCCGGGGAGATGACCCCCGAGCGCATGGCCGCGATGGAGGCCGCCGCGGCCAGCGAGCAGGCCATGGCCGAGGGCGATGCCCTGCCGATGGCGCCGGCCAAGCCGAAGCTCGACGAGGAAGCCTCGCCGACTGCCGGGCGCCGCTTCACGCGCGCCTGAGCACCTCCCAGCACTAGCCTCGCCGCCGGATTCGACGCGACAAGGCGTTGAAGTCGATGTGTCTTCTTCCGCGGGTTCGTGGCGGCTCTCCCGCCGCTCTTCGTCGCCGTCGCGGCCGCGCTGGCCTCGCTGCTGGTGTTCCCGCAGCAGTTCCTGTACTCGATGGGCCTCACATGGTGGTCGCGTTGATCGCGGCAACGGTCTCGCTGGTGGCACTCCCGCGCTGCTGGCGCTGCTCGGCAGCCGCACCAACTCGCTCGCCCCGCGGCGGTGGCGCGGCGCCTCTGAGCGGGTGGCCCGAGGCGCGCTGATCGCCACGCTCACGGCCGCCTTCTCCTGCTCCTCGGCTCGCAGTCCTGCGCATCGACTTCACGGGCTTCTCGGCCGAGAACCTTCCCAAGAGCTCGGAGCCCCGCCAGGTCGATGACGCACTCGACGAGAAAGTTCCCGCGACCCAGCCCGTGCTGCTGTTCGCGCTGGTGTTCGGCCTGTCGACCGACTACGCGGTGTTCCTGTTGAGCCGGATCAAGGAGGCACACGACGGAGGTCTCGACAACACCGAGGCGGTCGCCAGTGGCCTCGAGCGGACCGGTCGCATCGTCACTGCGGCCGCCGCCCTGTTCTAGCTCGGGCCCGACGCGGGTGACCGGCGCCGAGAACACCGAGGCCGCGACACGCGGGCTGATCGTCTTCCTCACGGTGCCCTTCCGCAACCAGTCGGAGAATCTGACCAACCTCAAGGGCGCGCTGTCCGCCGGCCAGGTGCTCGTCGATGCGACCGTGCCGCTGGCCGCGGCCGTGTCGGGCAAGGCCACCAGGCTGCTCGGGGTGCCCCAGGGCTCGGCCGCCCAGCAGGCGCAGGAGATGGCACCCGACGGCGTGACCGTCGTCAGCGCGCTGGACACGGTCAGCGCGACCGCACTCGGCGACCTCGAGCAGCGCCTGGACGAGGACGTGCTCGTGGCGGGTGACGTCGAGGACGCCAAGCGTCGCGTCGCCGAGCTGATCGCGCTGGTCGAGGGTTTGCGCCCCGTCGACGCCGGCCGGCTCGAGGCCGCGCACCTGATCGAGGGGCTGACCCCGTTGCTCATCTCGATCAACATCCGCCACAAGAGCCACGCCGGCGTCAAGCTCACCGGGCTGCCGGACGAGCTCCGGTAGCACGGCGAGGGCCGTGCGGGTAGCGCTGCTATCGGGCGGGACCGGCGGCGCGAAGCTCGCGCGCGGGCTGCTCGACGTAGTCGGGTCCGGGGGTCTGACCGTGATCGCCAACACCGGCGACGACGCCGAGGCCCACGGCGTCCACGTCTGCCCCGATCCCGACCTCGTCACCTACTGGCTCGCGACGCGATCGACGCGCGCGGATACGGGATCGCGGGCGACACGTTCGCGGTGATGGACGCGCTCGAGGCCGCCGGGCGGCCGGTGTGGCTTCGGCTCGGTGACCGCGACCTCGCGATGTGCCTGATCCGCACCGAGCTGCTGACGGCGGGCGCGCGGCTGACCGAGGCCCATGCCGTGGCGATGGGCGTCGAGGCGCGGGTGCTGTCGGTCGCCGACGACCCGGTCCGCAGGCAGTCAGCCGCGACGCACCATGGCGCGGATCGACAGCCAGATCAGTCCCAGTGCCACCAGAGCCCAGAAGACCCCGGATAAAACGAGGACGGCCCGTGGAACCTGGTCGGTCGGCTCGCCGAACGCCTCGCCGAACGCACCGGTGAGGAACAGGGCCGAGACGATGAGGACACCGACGAGTCCGGCGATCCGCCAGCGGTCCCGCCGGCGGGCGAGCACGGCCGAGGCGAGCAGGAGCAGGAGCGGCATCAACGGTGCGGAGATGGCGGTGCCGCGGGTGATCCACTCGGTGGCGATCGGGCCGGGGTCGGCGGATGGGCCGAACCGGGTTGGAAGCTCCACGAAGATCGCCACCACGGTGGCGACCACGTTGTAGACGAGGATTGCGACCGTCGCCCGGAAGAGTGGGCGGCTCGGGTCCCCGCTGGTGCGAGGCTGGTTGGCGGTGACAGCGGACGTGTCCATGGCGTTCCTCCGGTTTGCACTCGACTGAGCAGCCACGACCGTAGGCGCAGGCTGCGGTTCGCGCATCGACCGCCGGGCGGAGCCTGATCCACCCACGGGCGGACCCCGGATCGATCGCTCCGACTCACGTCGGATGCAGGCACCCACGCCGGCGCTTACCGTTGCGGGCGTGCGGCTGCCACGGTTGCCCGACCGCTCCGTCACGCCCGCGGGCCTGCCGATGGGCGATGTCGTGCTCGCGGGTACGCTCGCGGCGGTCGCGCAGGCCCATGTGTGGCTCGACGGAACCCTCGACGGCTCGCGCCCTGGGCTCGCTGTGCAATCCCTGCTGGTGACCGGCGCGGTGGCGTGGCGCAGGCGCGCCCCGCTGGGCGCCATCGGGATCGCGGCGGTGGGGGTGCTCCTGGACTTCATCGTCTACGAGCGCGGTCAGTCGGACTTGATCCTCGGGCAGCTGCTGGCGGGGGTCGCGCTCGCCTACTCGGTGGCGGCGCACGAGCCCAGGCGGGACCTCTCGGTGGCCGCACTGCTCGTCTTGCTCACCTCGTTCTGGCTGGGCGACTACCAGCGCGCGACCCCGGCGGACGAGTACCTGATGAGCGCCGTCACCGTCAGCGGAACGTGGCTTGTCGGGCGGCTCGCCCTGCGCGAGCGCACCCAGACCGCGCGTCTGCGCTCCGCCTACGAGGAGCTCGACCGCCAGCGCGCCCGGGCGGAGGCGGCCGCCGCCGAGGGCGAGCGCGCGCGCATCGCCCGGGAGCTCCATGACGTGGTGGCCACAGCCTGAGCGTGATCGCCGTCCAAGCCGATGCCGCGGATGCCCTGCTCGAGCGCCGGCCCGAGCCGGCGCAGCGGGCCATCGAGAGCGTGCGCCAGACCGCTCATGATGCGCTCGAGGAGATGCGCCGGCTGCTGGGAACCCTCCGCGAGGCCGGCGACGACTACGCGAGTCCGACGCCATCGCTCGCCGTGTTGCCTGCCCTGGTCGAGGCAGTGCGCGCGGCCGGAGTCGACGTGGCGCTGTGGGTCGAGGGAACCGCCGTGCCGGTGCCGGCCGGGGTGGACGCGGCCGCCTACCGGATCATCCAGGAGGGCCTGACCAACGCCCGTCGCCATGCGGAGGGAGCGCGCGTCCAGGTCCGGATTCGCTACAGCGCGGGCTTCGTCGAGGTGCTCGTGGCCAACGATGGAGACGGACGCGCCGACGGCCGACCGGGATCGAGGTACGGGCTCGTGGGCGTGCGCGAGCGGGTGGAGGCTCTGGCCGGCGAGCTCAGCGCGGGGCCCAACTCCGACGGGGGCTGGACGCTGCGAGTCCAGCTGCCCCTGCAGCGGACTACCGCGTGATCAGGGTCGTCGTCGCCGACGACGACACGCTGGTGCGCGATGGCCTGCGGGCAATCCTCGAGCTCGCCGAGATCGAGGTGGTGGCCGAGGCCGGGACCGGCGCCGAGGCAGTGGCAGCCGTGCGGCGACACGTTCCCGACGTCGTGCTCATGGACATCCGCATGCCCGAGATGAGCGGCATCGAGGCGAGCCGGCGGATCAGACAGTCAGGCCTTGACACACGGATCTTGGTCCTGACGACCTTCGACTTCGACCGGATGGTCTACGAGGCGATGGTCTCCGGGGCCAGCGGGTTCCTGCTCAAGGACGCGGGCCGCGAGCGGATCGTCGCCGGCGTCCGCACCGTGGCGGAAGGCGAGCAGCTCGTGGATCCGAAGATCGCGCGCCGGCTGGTCGAGCGCTTCGTGCGCCGTCCTCCGGCCGACGTGGTCCGTCCAGAAGTCCTGCGCGAGCTCTCCGAGCGAGAGCTCGAGGTGATGCGGCTCGTGGCCCGTGGGCTCACCAACACCGAGATCGCCGAACGCCTGGCGATCGGCACCGCGACCGTGAAGACCCACGTCTCGCGCATCTTGAGCAAGCTGGACGCGCGCGACCGCGTGCAGGTTGTCGTCTGCGCCTACGAGACCGGGCTCGTAGAGCCGGAATCCGCCTGACGAGCTCGCCTCCGCCGAGCGTCCGTTCCAGATGCTGCTCCCAGGGCCTCACATCATGCCGAGGCCGCCGGCGGGGCTGGTCACGAGCGCGGCCTTGCCCTCGAGCCTCATCCCCGGACCACCCCAGCCCGCGAACGGCGCCCGCGGAAGGCCGCCACCGCGATCGCGATCACCCACAGGTGGACGAAGCCGAACGTGACCCGCTGGTAGATCCCGTAGCCGGCCGCTCCCGGATCCGACGTGGCGACCGCGAGCACGGTCGCCACCCCGACTACGCCGGCGGCGAACGCCCACCACGCGAGCCGCGGGCGGCGGCGCAGCGCGTAGGCGACCGCGAACGGCGTCACGACGAGGATCAGCTGGACCGAGACCGCGGCGACGTTGTGGCCGCGGTGCTGCCAGGAGGCCTCCCCGGCGTCGACCCGGGCGTCGCATGCCGCGTCGCCATTGACCATGCAGTCGAGCGGGAGCGCGAGGATAACGAGCACCCCGAGTCCCGCGACCGCGAACATCGCCGCCGGCAGCCACCCGGCGAAGCCGAGCCGCTCGCGCAGCAGCAGCGCCGTCGAGCCGTCAGAGAAAGAGAGCGACAGCAGGCCAAGCCACAGAATCCAGGGGTTCGCCGCGCCGCCGGCGGCGAGCTCGGAGACCGTCTGGTCGGCAGCCGAGTAGCCGGACTCGAGCGCCCCCGCGATCACCCACGCGGCGACGAACGCGAGCTGGCCGGCGACCGCAACGCCGCAGAGCGCCATCGTGCGGGGCGAGCGGGCGCGGGCGGAGCCGACGAACACGTGTCTGAACGTAGTGTGGCCCGCCGTGACCGGCGGCGGTGGAGAGCCTGGCCTCGGTGCTCGCGGAGTCAACGACCCGGCTGCGCTCCAGGCCCCCATCCCGATCGTCGGCGGCACCGGGGCGCTCGGCTCGGGTCTCGCGCTGCGACTCGCGGGCGCGGGCTGCCGGGTCGTGATCGGCTCGCGCGACACCGGCTGCGCCGAGGAGGCCGCCGGGCGACTGCGCGAGCGCGTCGCGATCGGCGCCTTCGCGACCTCGGAGATCATCTTCATCAAGGAGCTCGGCGTAGGCACCGCGCTCGCGGTGATCATCGACGCGACGCTGATTCGAGCCCTGCTCGTGCCGTCGCTCATGGCGCTGCTCGGGGGAGCCAACTGGTGGGCGCCGGACTCGCTGCGGCGCCTCCATCGACGCGCCGGCCTGACCGAGAGCCCCCAGGGCTGATTCGCAACCCGACACCCGGCGCCGACTTCCATCAGGTCGCCGAGCGCCTGCGCTCTAAGCGGGACGGACTGCACTCGTCGGGCGCGTCGCCGCTCTACGAGCATCTGCTGGAGCACGCCGCTCACATGGAGCCGCCGGGGCGGTCCGCTCCTAGACTCGGGCTCGTGACACGCCTCTCCAGTTACTTCCTGCCGACAACCAAGGAGGCGCCCGCCGACGCCGAGGCGGTCTCCCACCGGCTCCTCGTCCGGGCCGGGATGGCGCGGCAGCTCGGGGCGGGGATGTGGACGTGGCTGCCGGCGGGGTGGAGGGCACACCGCAAGGCCGAGCAGATCATTCGCGAGGAGCTCGACGCCATCGGGGCGCAGGAGATGCTGATGCCGGTGCTCCAGCCCGCCGAGATCTGGCGGACCTCGGGGCGATATCCGATCGAGGAGCTGTTCAAGCTCAAGGACCGAAAGGGGGCCGAGCTCGCCCTGGCGATGACCCACGAGGAGGCGCTGACCTTCCACATGGCCCGCGAGGTGCGCTCCTACCGCGACCTGCCCAAGCTGCTCTATCACTTCCAGGTCAAGGAGCGCGACGAGCCGCGCCCGCGCGCCGGCGTCCTGCGCACCCGCGAGTTCGTGATGAAGGACTCCTACTCGTTCGACCGCGATCGGGAGGGCCTCGACCGCTCCTACGAGCTGCACGTGGGCGCCTATGACCGGATCTTCGAGCGCTCCGGGTTGGAGTGGTACCGAGTCGAGGCCGACGTGGGGATGATGGGCGGGTTCGGCGCCCACGAGTACATGGCGCCCTGTCCCGCGGGAGAGAACGACGTCGCGCTGTCGGATGCCGGCTACGCCGCCAACGTCGAGGTGGCAAACGCCACGCCCCAGCGGGCCGAGGGCCTTCCTGAGCCACTCGGCGAGCCCAGGGAGGTCGAGACCCCCGGAGCTGCCACGATCGAGGCGGTGTCGGGCCTGCTGGGCGTGCCGGCGGCCGCGCTGATCAAGGCTATGCCCATGGTGGTCGAGGGCCGGGGGCCAGTGCTCGTCGTGCTGCGGGGCGACCATCGGCTGAACCCGATCAAGCTGGCCAACGCAGTCGGTGCCGAGTCGCGCCCTGCGCACAGGGACGAGATCGTCGAGGTCTTCGGGGCGCCGGCGGGCTTCATCGGCCCTGTGGGGATGCGTGTCGAGGTGCTCGCCGACGAGGCGCTGCGGGACCTGCGGGGCCTCGTGGCCGGGGCCAACGAGCCCGACAAGCACCTGCGTGGCGTCGAGCCGGGCCGCGACTTCGAGCCGGCGTGGGCCGACGTGCGCAACGTCGAGCCGGGCGACACCTGTCCCGGCGGGGCGCCGATCCGCATCGAGCCCGCGATCGAGGTGGGCAACATCTTCAAGCTGGGCACGCGCTTCTCGGAGCCGCTGGGCGCCACCTTCCTCGACGCGTCGGGCAGCGAGCGTCCCATCTGGATGGGCTCCTACGGCATCGGACCGGCGCGCGTCGTGGCTGCGGCGATCGAGCAGCACGCCGACGAGCAGGGCATCTCGTGGCCGCGCGCGCTCGCCCCCTTCGACGCCGAGCTGGTCACGCTCGGCCGCGAGGGCGAGCCTGCTCGCGAGGTGGCGGACCGCCTCTACGGCGAGCTCAGGGACGCCGGCCTCGACGTGATCTACGACGACCGTGAGGCCGGCGCCGGGGAGAAGTTCGCCGACGCCG
>JACCZR010000071.1 GCA_013695855.1 Thermoleophilaceae bacterium | reverse complement strand
GGGGTGGACATCAAGCTCAACATGCTCGGGCGCTGGGCCGTCTGGCCCACGATGACGGCGCTGGGGCTCGCGATCCTCATCGACTCCTGGGTTCCCGAAGCTCTGCTCTACGTGGGCCTGGCCCTGACGCTCGGAGCAACCGCCCTGTACCTGCAAGACGGCGTGCGGCACCTTCGCAACCGACCCTCAAGCTCGACTTGATCCCCACCTGTAGACTCGCCCGGCCTCCGCACGAAAGGACCTGACCCGCCCCATGGACACGTTTCCCGATCTCGGCGCGCTCTCCGACGAGGAGCTGAAGAGCCTCATCCAACAGCTCACCGAAGACGAGCAAGAGGTCTCTTACCAGCGCCGGATGCTGCACGGCAAGATCGACATCCTACGAGCGGAGCTGGTGAACCGGCTGCGCAAGAAGCACCAGGAGGGCGAGGCCATCATCACGGGCGCCGACGTCCAGCAGCTGAGCGACATCCTTTCGGGCAAGGCCATTCCCGAGGGCGACGGCGACGTCGAGTAGGTAGCACCGGTGCACTGCCGCCAGTGCGGTTTCGTCAACGCCGACGGCGCGAACTACTGTTCGAAGTGCGGCGCCTTCCTGGGCGACACCAAGCCCTCGGGCGGCGGGGACACCACCGAGACCTACCAGGTGGACGAGACCGGGGAGCTCAAGCCGGTAGACCTCGAGGAGGTTGCCGGCGAGGGCGCCACTCTGGTCATCAGGGCCGGTGGCGGACGCTCCGGCGAGCTGTTCAACGTGAGCGGCGACCGCATGACGATCGGCCGCAGCCCGGAAGCCGAGGTCTTCCTCGACGACGTGACCGTCTCACGAAACCACGCCCTGCTGGTGCGCCGTCGCGACGGCCTCTACATCGACGACTTGGGCTCGCTGAACGGCACCTACGTGAACCGACGACGCATCGAGTCCCACCGACTGGCCAACGGCGACGAGCTGCAGGTGGGCAAGTACAAGCTCACCTACCTCGAACGGTGAGCACGGACGTCCCCCTAGACGAGGCGCGCAGGCCGAGCACCGGAGGCTCCGAACCCGCACGACCGGCCAAGGCGCTCACCATCGGCGCTGTGGTCAAGCAGCTGGAGCGCGAGTTCTCCGACATCTCGATCTCCAAGGTCCGCTACCTCGAGGACCAGAAGCTGCTCTCTCCGCGGCGCACCCAGGGCGGCTATCGCCTCTACGCGCCCGCCGACGTGGCGAGGCTGCGGACCATCTTGCGCCTGCAGCGCGACGAGTTCCTCCCATTGAGGGTCATTCGCCAGGAGCTGGCGGCCGGCCGCGCCGACCAGGAGATCGCCAAGGCGAGCCCCCCTTCGAACGACCAGCGCGGCGCGCTGCGGCGGGCATCCGTAGAGGGTGGCCAGAGCGCTCAATACCGCCTGGAGGACGTGCTGGAGCAGACTGGAGCAGACCGTGCCCTGGTCAAGGAGCTCGAGGAGTACGGGGTGATCCGCGGCGAGAAGCAGAACGGGGAGACCCTCTACGACGACACCGACCGCGAGATCGTGCGCGCCACCCAAGAGCTCAAGCGCTTCGGCGTGGGTGGGCGCAACCTGCGGGTCTTCCGTACGTCGGCCGACCGCGAGGCCGCGCTGCTCGAGCAGATTCTCGCCCCGGCTCTGCGCTCGCGCAACCCCGAGCGCCGCCGCGAGGCGGTGGAGGCGCTTGAGAACCTGGCGGCGATCGCCTCGAACCTCAAGCACCTCCTCCTCATCCGGGACCTGCGCAAGCTCACCAGGTGAGCACGGCGCCGGACCTTCGGTCCCACATCCGGGACGTCCCGGACTACCCGCGCCCGGGAATCGTCTTCAAGGACATCACGCCGCTGCTGCTCGACGCGGCGGCGCTGCGCTCGGCCGTGGACCAGCTCGCCGACTACGCGAAGGCGCACGGGATCGACTACGTGGTCTCGGCCGAAGCGCGCGGGTTTGTCCTGGGCGGGGCGCTGGCAGCCGCCTCGGGCGCCGGCTTCGTCGTGGCGCGAAAGCCGGGCAAGCTGCCGCGCGAGGTCGACTCGGCGGAGTACGAGCTCGAGTACGGAGTGGACGCTCTCGAGGTGCACAGCGACGCCATGCGAGGCGGCCCGCGGGTGCTGGTGCACGACGATCTCCTGGCCACCGGCGGCACCGCGGAGGCGCTTTGCCGGCTGGTGGAGCAGGCCGGCGGCGAGGTGGTCGGCTGCGCCTTCCTCGTCGAGCTCGAGTTCCTGAACGGGCGCAGCCGCCTGGCCGGCCGCGACGTGCTCAGCCTGATCACCTACGAGAGCGAGTAGTGCCTTCGATTAGGCGCGAGCGGGCCCTGGCAGCCCCACGGGAGGCGGTTTGGACGGTGGTCCGCGACCCCGGGCGACTGCCCGAGTGGTGGCCCTCGGTGACGCGGGTCGAGGACGTGAGCGCCGAGGCCTGGACCACGGTGATGGAGACCCCCCGCGGAAAGAGCCTGCGGGCCGACTACACCGTGGTCGAGTCCGTGACGCCCGAGCGGCTTGTCTGGCGCCACGAGATCGAGGAGTCGCCCTTCGAGCGGATCATGAGCGATTCGCGTTACCAGTTGCTGCTCGAGCCTGCCGGGGACCGAACAACGGTGAAGCTCGCCCACCGGATCAGGCTGCGCGGCTTCGCCCGCTTCGGCTCGATCCAGGTCCGCCTCGCCACCAAGAAGACCCTGGACGGCGCGCTGGAGGGACTCGAGCGCCTGGTGGAGCTTCACTGATGCGAAAGGGATCGAGCGACGGTGGTCGGCCGGCCGACGCCCGGCCTGCGCTCCGGCGCTGGTGGGGCTGGGGGGAGGACGGCCACGACCCCGATCTGAGCCCGGCGGCTGAGGCGCTGCTGCGCGACGAGCTGGAGGCCGACCCATCGGTGCGACGCGCGCCGGCACGGCTGGACGACCTCGAGCTCCCTGCGCCCCGCCTACGCCCCGCAGCGCACGCCTCCCTGGCGGACGCCGTCGGCCCGCGGGCGCTGCGCATCGACCGCGACACGCGCGTGGCCCATGCCGCGGGACGCGGATACCCCGATCTCGTGCGTCTGCGGGCCGGCGATTTGTCAGGCGCCCCCGACGGAGTCCTGATCCCCGAGTTCGCGGACCAGATCCCCACCGTGCTCGCCGCCTGCACCGAGCACGGGGTGGCGGTGGTCCCCTTCGGCGGAGGCACGAGCGTCGTCGGCGGCGTCGAGCCCCTGCGCGACGGTCACGAGTCCGTGGTCACTCTCGATCTCTCTCTCTTGGACCGCGTGGTCGACATCGACGAGATGTCGCTCATCGCGACGCTCGAGTCCGGCCTGCTGGGCCCCGCCGCCGAGGCGGCGCTCAACTCGGCCGGGCTGACGCTCGGCCACTTTCCGCAATCGTTCGAGTACTCGACGGTGGGCGGGTGGGTGGCTACCCGCTCGGCGGGGCAGGCCTCCACGGGCTACGGACGCATCGATGACCTGGTCGAGGGCGTGCGCCTCTGCGCGCCGGCCGGTGAGCTGGTGCTCGAGCCCGTGCCCGCCACGGCGGCCGGGCCATCGCTGCTCGAGCTCGTGGTGGGCTCTGAGGGTGCACTCGGGGTGATCACCGAGGCGACCCTGCGGGTGCGACCGGTGCCCGAGGAGCGCGTCTACGAGGGCTGGGCGTTCAGCTCCTTCGGCGAGGGCTCCGAGGCTCTCCGGGCGCTCGAGCAGCGCGGCGCCTCCCCTGACGTGACGCGGCTGTCCGACGAGCAGGAGACGCGGCTGTCGCTGGCCATCGCCGGCGCAGGTGCCTCGCAGCGCCTTGGGCGGGCGTACCTACGGGCTCGGCGCCGCGAGAGCGGCTGCCTGGCGATCGTCGGCTACGAGGGCAGCTCGGACGACGTGGCACACCGCCAGAAGCGAGCGGGCGGCCTGCTGCGCGCCGCGGGGGGCGTGACGCTTGGCCGCCGCCCCGGGCGGGAGTGGGCGCGGGGGCGCTTTGCCGGTCCATACCTGCGCGACGTCCTGCTGGAGCGCGGGGTGATGGCCGAGACGCTCGAGACCGCCACCACGTGGAGCCGGCTGGCCGAGCTGCGGGCGGCGGTGCAGGATGCCCTGCGCACCTCTCTGGAGATGCGTGGCACGCCCCCGCTGGTGACGTGCCACATCTCGCACGTCTACCCCTCCGGTGCGTCGCTGTACTTCACCTTCCTCGCCCGCCAGGAGGAGGGCGCCGAGCTCGACCAGTGGAGCGCGGCCAAGAGCGCCGCCAGCGAGGCCATCGTGGCCCGGGGCGGCACGATCACCCACCACCACGCCGTCGGGCGCGACCACCTGCCGTGGATGTGCGACGAGGTCGGCGAGCTTGGGGTGGAGGTGCTGCGGGCGGTCAAGGAGCAGCTCGACCCTTCCGGGATCATGAACCCCGGGAAGTTGGTGCCCTCCTAGGGCTGTGGCTGCTGCGGCGGCGGCTGAGCCTGCGGCTGCTGCGGCTGCTGCGGCGGCGGCTGCTGGGGCAGCTGGGGCTGCGGGCCGCCGCCCTCGCCCTTCAACGGTGCCAGCGGGCCGCGTAGGAACGACGTGCCCGAGTGCTTGGCGTTGCGGTCGATCGCCTCGCGCGAGATGTCGATGAACTCGAACTTGTCGAAGTCTTTCGGCAGGGGCCCGGCGCCCTGGTAGCGACCCTGCTTGTCGGTGACCTGGGCGCCAATCGACTGGGAGTCGCCGTCGGAGTTGTAGAGCCATACTTCGTAGGCTTGGCGGCGCCGGCTGGGGGGGAGCTGGGCCTGCACGATCAGCTGGCGCTGGCCGCTGCGCTCGGCCACCACCGCGACGCCGCCCCCCTGCTTGTTGCCCTCGACCGGTCGCAGCACGGTCTGGCCCACCAGCTTCGGCTGGCCGTTGCCGCCCGTCCGCTGGTCCTTCGGCTCTTCGTCGCCCGTGAGCACCCCGATCGGCCAGACGAGCACTCCCAGCGCCACCACCACGGTTGCAGCCGCTCCGGCCCCCAACAGGCGCCGGCGGCGGACGGCGGCCTCGGCCTCCGGCGTCAGCGCTCCCTTCGGGGCGTCGTCTGCCTCACCGTCCTCGGGACCGGCCGCGGGGCGGCCCCGCTCGCGTCGGGGGCGGCGCTCAGCTCGGGCGGCCGAGCGGTCGCCCTCGGGGATGGCGGGCGGGCCATCACCCTCGTAGAGGTCGTCGAGTGAGTCCATCAGCGAGCGGGCCCAGGTGCGGGCGGGCTCCGAGCGGCGCAGGTGGCCGCGGGTGGCGGTCGACTCGGGGCCGGTCTGCTGGCCCATCACGTAGTCCGCCAGTTGGCCGCGCCAGTCGCGGTCGACGCCCTCCGCACTCAAAGGGGCGAGCGTTACGAGCGCGCTCTCGGCGAGCTCGCGTACTCGGCTCTCGGGCATCGCGAGCAGCTCGGAGAGGTCCTCGTAGGACTGTCCCCGCTTGAGGACGAGCTCGAGAATCGCGCGCTGGTCGGCCGAGAGTTGATCGAACGTGGCCACGGTCGGGGAAACTGTAGCCTGGGGATCGGTGGGCGCCGATCCACAACCGGCGGTGCCTCTCGAGCGCACGCTCGACGGGGTTCTGGGGTTCGAGCTCCTCGAGACGGGTGAAGAGGAGGCGCGCGCCACCTTCACGGTCGGCGACCAGCATCGCCAGCCCATGGGGATCGTCCACGGTGGGGCCTACGCGGCGCTCGCGGAGAGCCTCTGCTCGATGTCGACCCATCTCGCGGTCAGCCCGGACTCGATCGCCGTCGCACAGTCGAATCTGACCACGTTCCTGCGCCCGGTGAGCGAGGGCCCGGTCGACGCCGTTGCCCGCCGCAAGCACCGTGGCCGCACCACATGGGTGTGGGAGGTCGACTTCACCGACGAGCAGGGCCGCCTGTGCGCCACCACGCGGGTGACGATGGCTGTGCGGCCTGCTAGAGGGCCCTGAGCTTGCGCCCGCCTTCGCGCGGCTCTACCCGCGACTCGTAGCGGCTGGTGATCGGCAGGCGCCGGTCGCGACCGAAAGCACGCGTGGAGATGCGGATGCCCGGGGGCGCCTGGCGGCGCTTGTACTCGGCTCCGTCGACCATGCGAACCACCCGCTCGACCTCCTCGGCCGGCAGCCCTCGGCGCACCAGCTCGCCGGCGTCGAGGTCACCCTCCACGTAGCCCTCGAGGATCTGATCGAGCACGTCGTAGGGGGGCAGCGAATCCCCGTCCAGCTGCTCCTCGCGCAGCTCCGCCGAGGGCGGGCGGTCGAGCACCGAGGTGGGAACCAGCTCGCCCTCGCCCTGATCGTTGCGCCAGCGCACCAGGCGGTAGACCCATCCCTTGTAGACGTCCTTCAGCACCGCGAAGCCGCCCGCCATGTCGCCGTAGAGGGTCGCGTAGCCCACCGACAGCTCGGACTTGTTGCCTGTGGTGAGCACGAGCGAGCCGAACTTGTTCGATAGCGCCATCACCAGGTTGCCGCGGATGCGAGCTTGGACGTTCTCCTCGGTCAGGTCGGCCTCCCGGCCGGCGAACGGCTCGGCGAGGAGCTCGTCGTAGGCTTTCATCGCGGGCTCGATGCCCAGCTCAAGGAACTCGGTCCGCAGGCTCTCGGCAATGGCCCGGGCGTCGGCCCGCGTGCCCGGCGAGGAGAAGGGCGAGGGCATCGACACACAGGTCACCCGCTCGGCGCCGAGCGCGTCGGCCGCCACGACAGCGACGAGGGCCGAATCGATCCCGCCCGACAGTGCCACAACCACCGAGCTGAAGCCGTTCTTGTCCACGTAGTCGCGCACGCCCAGGCTCAGGGCGGCATAGATCTCGGCCTCCGGCGCGAGGGGCTCGGCCACCGGTCCGATCCCGACTTCGTCGGGCGCCGCGACATCGACGGACAGGCTGCCCAGGCGCTCGACCTCGGCCTGCGGTATCCCTGCGTCGGCCTCGCGGCGCCGGCGCCGGACCCTGGTGCGGTGGCGCGGGTCGCGCAGCCGTCCCGCGGCCACAGCGGCGGGATCGATCGTGCACAGCGTGAGCGACTCCTCGAACTGGGGCGCGCGGGCCAGCACGTCCCCGTTCCAGTCAACCACGAGGCTGTGGCCGTCGAAGACCAGCTCGTCTTGGCCGCCGAGGAGGTTGCAGAAGACCACCGCCGCCAGGTTGTCGCGGGCGCGCTGGGCGAGCATGCGCTCGCGCTGGAAGCCCTTGCCGGCGTGGTAAGGGGAGGCGGAGAGGTTGACGATCACCTGCGCGCCCGCCAGCGACTCCGTGGTGGCCGGCGGCCCCGGCTCCCAGATGTCGTCGCAGACGGTTACCCCCACCGTCACGCCGTTCAGCTCGAATACGCCGGGGTGCTGCCCATTCTGGAAGTAGCGCTGCTCGTCGAAGACGCCGTAGTTGGGCAGGTACATCTTGCGGTAGACGGCCGCCACCTTGCCGTCGGCGAGCAGGGCGGCTGCGTTGTACACGTCGTCCGCGCGCTCGGGGAAGCCCACCGCGGCCACGATGCCGTGAGTCTGCGAGGCCAGGTCCTCGAGCGCGTAGCCCACGGCGTCGAGGAAGTGGGTCTTGAGCAGCAGATCCTCGGGCGGGTAGCCGGTGAGGGCCAGCTCGGGGAAGACGACGATGCTCGCCTCCTCCTCGCGGGCCTGCCCGGTGCGCTCGGCGATCAGCCGGGCGTTGCCGGCGATGTCACCCACGGTGGGGTTGATCTGGGCGAGCGCCACTCGCAGCGGAGCCATGGTCTCTCGAAGATTATGCTCGCCCGGCCGTGGCCGAGCGTTCCATGCCGCAGCTGGAGGGGGTCGAGCACCGCTGGGTGGACGTGGCGGGCGGCCTGCGGGTGCACGTGGCCGAGGCAGGGGAGGGGCCGCCCCTGCTCCTCCTGCACGGCTGGCCGCAGCACTGGTGGATGTGGCGGGAGGTCATTCCCGCCCTCGCGCGCAGCCACCGGGTCATCTGCGCCCACCTTCGCGGCCACGGCTGGACCGACGCCCCGCGCTCGGGCTACGCGAAGGAGCGCCTGGCCTCCGACGTGATCGCGCTGCTCGACGCGCTCGGCATCGAGCGCGTGGGGCTGATGGGCCACGACTGGGGCGGCTACATCGGCTTCCTGCTCTGCCTGCGTGCCCCCGAGCGCGTCGAGCGCTTCATCGCGCTTAACACCGGCCACCCGCTGAGCGAGCCCAGCGCCGAGCGCGCGCTCGGCCTGCTTCGCTTCTGGTACGCCGCTGCGCTGGCCTCGCCGCTGGCCGGCGAGCAGCTGTTGCGCTCGGGCCTGGTGGCCAAGGCGCTCGAGCGTGATCTGGTGCCCCGCGTCTGGAGCGAGGAAGCGGCGCGCATCTACCTCGACCAGTTCCTGGAGCCGGCTCGTGCTCGCGCGGCCAGTCAGCTCTACCGCAGCTTCCTGGTCGAGGACACCCCCTCGATCCTCGGCGGGTCCTACCGGGGGCAGCGCCTGCGTCAGCCGATCCTCGTGCTCCACGGAGCCGACGACCCTGTCCTCCCGGTGAAGACGGTCGCCGACCTGCCCCAGCACGCCGACGATGCGCGCGTCGAGCCCGTCGAGGGCGTGGCCCACTTCATCGTGGACGAGGAGCCCGAGCTCGTGGCCGAGCGCGCCGAGGCCTTTTTCGCCTAGCCGACCCTCCCCACCCGCGCGCCGGTGCAGTCCAGCAGCTTGCGCGGGTTGACCTCGAAGAGGCTGTGGCCGTCGCCCGCCGCGGCCCAGACGCAGTCGTGCTGCAGCAGGTCCTCGTCCATCACGGTCGGCAGGTCGTGACCGAAGGGCGCCACTCCGCCCACCGGGTGGCCGGTGGCGGCGCGCACTTCGCCGGGGGAGGCCTGGCGGACCTCGGCGCTGTCGAAGACCTCGGCGAGCAGATCGAGGTCCACTCGGTGGGCGCCCGAGGCGATGCAGACGACCGGGTCGCCGTCGCACACGAAGACCAGCGACTTGGCGATCTGCGCGTCCTGGCAACCGACGGCCTTCGCGGCCTCGCTTACGGTCGCGGTGGAGGAGTCGAGGTTGCGCACGTCCACCTCGAGGCCCAGCCGGCGAGCGCTCTCGATCACCTTGTCGCGCACGGAGGGAATCGTACGCCCGATTCGTTAAGCGGGTGTGGAGTTGAGCGCGCACTCCTGCACGTCGCGTTGCAACCGTGCTCCCCGTCACACAAGCACTGGGTGGAGGCGCCTAGTCTGCGAACGGTTGTTCGATTCGGCCTGCCGAACCGGCTGCGCGCTGCGCCGCCGGGCGGGGGAACCACCGCCGCGCCTGTTGCGCGGCTGGGGCGAATCGGCCGCGGTGCGCTCGGCGTGCCCCGGCCGTAGCGCATGGCAGCGCGAGCCCGTCAGCTAACCCCGTAGGGAAGGGCCGGGAAACGGAGCCTCACTATGCGATGGACTCGCATGCGCCGAAGCGCGGCTGCCCTTGTGGTCGCTGTCGCAGCTGTCTCTGCAGGATCCCCCGCCACGGCCGCGCCGTCCGGTTCGCCCGTACAGATGGCCGGGGCGGGCTCGAACGAGCGTGTGGACCTCGGCGAGCGGGTGGCCTTCTCGGGGACTGTGCCCCCGGGCCCCGCCGGCCGGACCGTGCGCCTCGAGCACGCCCCCAGGGGCGAGCGCTGGCGTTCGGTGAGCTCGAAGTCGACCTCCTCGGGCGGCTCGTACCGCTTCGTCGTCAAGGCCAAGCACTCGGGCGCCTACCGCGCGACGCTCCAGGGCAGCGGCGCAAGTCCGGTGAAGCGGGTGACCGTGGTCGCCCGCCTCAGCGGGCGGGCCGGCCGCTACGTCAAGCTGGGAGCTGTTGTGCGCGCCCGCGGACGCCTGCGCCCGGGCATGCGCGGCCGCCGCGTCGCCCTGCAGCTGAGGTCGGGCGGAACCTGGAAGACCGTCGACCGCGCCCTCACGCGCCGGGGCGGGCGCTTCAGCGCCGCCTTCACGACGCGCAAGCTCGGAGCCTTTCGCCTGCGCGTGCGCTTCGGCGGCGACAAGCGCAACGCAGCGGTCAGCCGGAAGCTGCGCGGGAGGACGTACGCGCTGCGCCCAGGCCACGCCTCGTGGTATGGCCCAGGCCTGTACGGCAACAAGCTCGGCTGCGGCGGCACGCTTCGCACCGGCACCGTCGGTGTCGCCCACAAGCGCCTGCCCTGCGGCACGAAGGTGGTGTTCCGCTACCGGGGCCGGACCGCCACGATTCGCGTCGTGGACCGCGGCCCCTACGTCGGCGGCCGCGAGTGGGACCTGACCGCCGCCGCCAAGCGCAAGCTCGGCTTCGGGTCGACCGGCACGGTCTGGACCTCCAAGTAGGGGCGTCTCGGTGTCGATCCGGTTGTTTTTCTCAGAGCGTGAGCTCCAGCTGATCGCTCGGGGCGGGGGCGGGCACGTCGAGGCCCGCCACCCGCACCCCGAGCAGCCGCACCGGCCGCGGCGGGTCGAGCTCGGAGAGCAGCTCGCTCGCCACGCGCCGGACGGTGTCCAGGTCGTTTACCGCCACGAGCAGGCTGCGCGCGCGGGTATGCGTCGAGAAGTCGTCCAGGCGCAGCTTGATGCCCACCGTGCGGCCCCGGCGCTCGTGGCGCTCGAGGTCGACGCACAGCTGCTCGCTGAGGCGCTCCAGCACGGGCATCAGCTCGGCGAGGCCGCGCAGGTCGCGGTCGAAGGTGGTCTCGCGCGACTCCGACTTGCGCACGCGTGAGAGCTCGAGCTCGCGTTCGTCCTCGAAGCGCGCCAGGCTTCGCAGGTGCGCGCCCATGCGCGGGCCGAACAACTCGCGGAGCCGCATCTCAGCCGTCTCGCCGAGGGCCCCGAGCGTCTCGATTCCCTCCCGCTTCAAGCGCTCGACCGACTTCGGGCCGATCCCCGGGATCAGCCCGGGCGAGGCCCCGGCGAACCGCTCACGAGCACCCGCGCGGGTGAGCTCAACGAAGCCGTCGGGCTTCTCGGCGTCGGAGGCCACCTTGGCCACCAGTTTGCTGGGGCCGAGGCCGATCGAGCAGCACAGGCCGGTGGCCTGCTGCACCGCTGCCTTGACCTGGCGCGCCGCCGCCCTGGGGCGCGCGTAGCCGCTGAGGTCCAGGTAGGCCTCGTCGAGCCCCACGACCTCCAGGAGGTCGACCTGCGCTCGCAGCACGTCCATCACCTGGCGTGATCGCTCTCGGTAGTGGTCGAAGTCCGGCGCCACGAACACCGCCTGCGGGCACAGCCTCCGGGCACGCGAGGCCGGGGTAGCCGAGAAGACCCCAAAGCGGCGAGCCTCGTAGGAGGCGGTCGTGACGACGGCGCGCGGGCCGCTGCCGGCGACCACCACCGGCAGCCCGCGCAGCTCGGGCCGCCGCTGCAGCTCCACGCTCACGTAGAACGCGTCCAAATCGAGATGTGCGTAGACGCGGGGCGGCTTGGCGTCGCTCACGTCCCTACGGTACGAGTGCGAGCGGACCTTCCCCACAAGGTCAGCCGGTACCCGCTCCATGAACTCTCCAGGCGCTCGTAGTGCCTCAACCTTTCGAACGTTCCCGTGCGTCCCCTAGACGATCGGGAACGCGATTGTGCATCCAGACGCAGACCTCCGTTTCGAGCAGTACCTCCGGGCCTCATTCCCGGGCCTGGTCGCGCGGCTTCGCAGCAGCTTTTCCGAGCGAGTCGCGGCCGAGGATGTAGTCCAGGAAGCGCTTATACGCGCGTGGCAGTTGGAGGCCCGCGGGGAGCGGATTCGCTTCCTCGAGCCATGGATGAGTGCGGCGGCGGCGAATCTCGCGCGGTCGCGGTGGCGCACGATGCACGCCGAGGACCGCGCGCTCGAGCAGGTCGCCAAGGATCGCTCGAGCGATCCCACGGACGCCTTTGAAGTGCCACCGCCTTCGAGCCTTCCGGGACCCCTCGACTTCGCCATTGGACGGCTTTCTCCGCGTCAGGGTCAAATCGTCGCCCTCCACTACTACGGCGACCTCTCGGTGCGCGCGATCGCAGGTCGCCTTCATGTCAGCGAGGGAACCGTCAAACGCACGTTGCATAACGCCCGCGCGGAGCTCCGCCGCATGGTGGGACAGGA
>JACCZR010000224.1 GCA_013695855.1 Thermoleophilaceae bacterium | reverse complement strand
GGCGCACTCCGATGGCTGCGCCGGCGCGCCTGGATCGAGGGCTTGGCGTCGGCGCAGATCACCATGTCGCCGGGCTCGAGCAGCTTGCCCTCCCAGCGGCCGGCGTAGAGATCGAGCACCGGGCCTGTGACGCACACCGGCAAGGGTGCTCACGGCATGAGTCAACGCATTTGCAGGATGAACCACTAGGGAGGGGGCCGGCTCTACGCAGCCGGCTCAACGGGTGCTCCTAGCGAAACGGCTTCGTGTCTTCGTAGGTCAACCGAGTGTTCTTCTCGTCATAGACGCTAACCCGTACGAAGAACGGCCCCTTGCGCCTCGGCAAGGGAACCCAGAACTCCTTGCTGGCCTGGTCGGCGTCGGCCTTTCCCTGCAGCGAGAGTGCGCGCCGGTTGATCAGCCAGTCCCTGGGGACGCGCCGTTTGTCTCGGGCACCGTAGAGCGACCAGCGAACATCGCTGCGCTTGCCCTTGAAGCCATCGAGTTGGAGTTCGAAGCTCACTGTCACCCCGAGCACCTCTTGACTGCCTGAGTCGGAGCTCGTCCGCACGCGTGTGCTGCGCAGGACACGGAGCAGCTTCCTCGCGCTCTTGACCGGGTCCGTCCCCGCGACGGCCGTTTCCTCGTCGCCAAGGACGAACTTCAGTGCTCTCGGCGTCGGCGAGCAAGAAGGCTCTGTTTCATCGCAGGTCGGATCGAGGTCGTAGCTGGGCGGAATGACGTCGTCCAGTGCTCGCTTCAGCATCGCGTTCTCGGTTTCAATGCTCCCCGCCGGGGCTTCAGGAGAGCCCGGCGTCTCCATCGGAGCTGTCTTCTCGTCCCCCGGTTGTTGCGACGGGGCGTTCGGGTCAGCAGTCGTGGGTCCCTCCCCGTCCGGCGTGGTGGGGCCTGCGCCACCAGGAGGAGCCTCGGCACTTGCGAGCACCGCCACGCCGTGCCCTGGCGGGCCTGTGGCTCGGAGCGTGCCGGCCGGGCGCCCTCGAGCTTGTCTCGGGGGCAGCGCCGCGATCTGCTGGCGTGCTGTGAAGTCGGCAAGGCTCACATCGCTCTCGCTGCTCACGTTGCTCAACTGCGCCCCCTGCTTGCCCGGCGAGTCCGGCCACACGAGGGCCACGAGCGCGACGATCGAGCCGATCGCGGCCGCCACCGCGCCAGCCCGGACGATGAGATCGGCTATGCCGCGACCCTTCGGCTTCTGCTCGGGCGTCGCCTCCTCGCGCTCTCCCGAGCGGTAGACGTGGTACTCGGGCTCGTCACGCTTCGGCTTCTCCCCTGGGGCCACACGGGCAGCTTCTCATGTCCTGAAGCCCGAGGGAACGCGCCGTCGGGGGCTGTTCCCCGCCCGCGCTGTTACGACGACTGACCCGCACTACCTGTTGATTGAGCCAGCCGGTGAGCTCGCCCCCCCCAAACGGGCCGTTCGGCGCTCCGCGACGGCCAGACGGTGGGCGCCACCTCCCTGCCACAGGTTCGCTCGGATCCCGTTCGCGACGGCGGTGCGAGCGTGGCCTCGGGTGGTCCATCAAGCGGGATTCGCCGGCACTGGCGCGGCGCTACTCGTTCTATGCGCAGTCGTCCTCTTGCCGCGCGCTGGCCTCTGCGATAGCTTCGCGCGCATGGACGGCCCCGACCCCGATCACTCAGTCGACGACGCCCAGCGCGGAGCCGATCGCTCCGGACACGTGCTGCGAGCAGCGCTCGCCGACCTCGAGGTCGCCCGCGAGCGCCCGTACTACGACGAACAGGCAGACGGGGCGGCGGTGCAGGCCTATTTCGCCGACGTCGACACCGCGCTCGCGCCCGCCGAGCTCCGCGCCGCGCTCGCAGGTCTTCTCGCCTTCACCCACGATCGACCGTCCCCCTACAAGCCGATGCGGCTCGTCTATCCCTGGGTCGACCTCCACCCCGACCGCAAGCTTCGAAGCATCTACTCCGGCGCTACGTTCGAACCGGAGGAGCTGATCCGTGAGGACGCGCGCGTGGAGGCCGAGCGCTCGGCTCGGCTGTCGCAGCGCACCGCGGCTGACCCGGGACTCTCAGCGCAGGCGCTGGCGGCCGAGGCCGAGGCCGTAGAGCAGGAGCTCCTCTACAACTGCGAGCACGTCGTCCCGCAGAGCTGGTTTGCCAAGCACGAGCCGATGCGCGGCGACTTGCACCACCTGTTCGCCTGCGAGCCCGACTGCAACAGCTTTCGCGGCAACACGCCGTACTACGACTTCCCAGATACCCGAGAGGTGGTTCGCGAGGCGTGCGGCAAGCGCGAGGACGGCCGCTTCGAGCCGGGCGCCGGCAAGGGGCCGGTGGCCCGCGCGACCCTCTACTTCCTGCTGCGCTACCCCGGGCTCATCGACGCGACCCCGCAGGAGCTCGAGCCCGAGCGCATCGAGCTGCTGCTCGCCTGGCACGCGGCCGAGCCCGTCGGCGAGTACGAGCGCCACCGCAAC
>JACCZR010000215.1 GCA_013695855.1 Thermoleophilaceae bacterium | reverse complement strand
CTCTAACTTCCAACCCGTGCGCCGGCTCGTTCCCGACCCCGCCGAAGTTGGCGTGCTCGAGGCGTTGGAGGAGTTCCCGCCCCAGTCGCCGCCGGGGCGCCCATTCGTGGCGCTGAACATGGTCGTGAGCGCCGATGGGCGCGCCGCCGTCGACGGCCGCACGAGCCCGCTGAGCTCGAAGAGCGATCGCGCGATGTTCCACGGCCTGCGCGAACGGGTGGATTGCGTGATGGTGGGGGCCGGGACGGTCCGCGCGGAGGGATACGGGCGCCTGATCAAGGACCCCGACGCCCGTGCTCGCCGCGAGGCGCTCGGCCTGGACCCCAACCCGCTGACCGCGGTGGTCAGCCGCAGCGGCGACGTGCCCCTCGAGGACGCCGTCGTGGGCCGTGACCCCGAGGAGCTGCTTCGAGCACTGGAGACCGAGCGCGGCGTGCGCTCGGTCCTCTGCGAAGGGGGGCCGACGCTCAACCGCCACCTGCTCACCCGGGGTCTGGTGGATGAGCTCTTTCTCACGATCAGCGCCCAGCTTGTCGGAGGCGGGGACCCGCTCACGATGGTGACAGGCGCCCCGCTGGAGCCGCCGATCGAGCTCGAGCTGATCTGGGCGCTCGAGGGGGAGGACGACCTCCTGCTTCGCTGGCGCCTGCGCCCCTAGCGCCGGAGCGCAGGCCGGGCGTTGGCCGGCCGAGCACCGCCGCCGATCACTCCCTGAGAGAAACCCTGCAAACCTCCCTATTTCGCCTCAAGTCCGCTTACATAGGCGACCGCCCGTGGCCGCCGCCCCGACACGCATGCGCGTACCCGCGCCAGCGCCAGCGCCCGCTCCCGCGCGGATCGCGGTGCCCGTCGTGGAGCTCGAGGGCGTCACCAAGGCCTACGACGGCGGCGTGGTGGGCCTGCAGCGCGCCTCGGTGAGCATCGGCAGGGGGGAGTTCGTCTTCCTCGTCGGCCCCACGGGCTGCGGCAAGTCCACCTGTATTCGCCTGCTGCTCAAGGAGCTCGAGCCCAGCGAGGGCGAGGTCCGCATCGCCGGCAAGCCCCTCTCGAAGATTCCCCGCAAGCGCGTCCCGATGCTGCGGCGCAACGTGGGCACGGTCTTCCAGGACTACAAGCTCCTGCCCAACCGCACGGTCTACGACAACGTGGCCTACTCCCTGGAGGTGATCGGCGAGGGGCGTGACCAGATCCGGCGAAAGGTGCCCGACATCCTGCGCCTCGTGGGCCTCTCCACCAAGCTGCACGCCTACCCCGACCAGCTGTCCGGCGGCGAGCAGCAGCGAGTCTCGATCGCGCGCGCCTTTGTGAACCACCCGCCGCTGCTGCTGGCCGACGAGCCGACCGGCAACCTCGACCCCGAGACCTCCATCGGGATCATGCAGCTGATCTACCGCATCAACCGCACCGGCACCACCGTGGTCGTGGCCACCCACGACAAGGAGATGGTGGACAAGATGCGCAGGCGCGTGGTCGAGTTGCGCGAGGGGCGCATCGTGCGCGATCAGGAGTCCGGCCTGTATCGCCCCGACGAGTCCACCACCGAGTTCGCCATCCGCCTGCGGGGGGAGCTCGGCATTGGCGCCGAAGGCCACCCGAACTAGCCGCATGTTCTTCTTCAAGGAGGCCCTCCGGGGGCTGAGGCGGAGCACGGCCCCCGCTCTGGCGGCGATGCTGACCGTGCTGATCACCGCCCTGGTGCTCGGGGTTTTCATTCCAATCGTCCAGGCCACCATGGGCGCCGCCAGCGACGTCCGCGACCGCGTCGTGGTCGACATCTACGTGGCCGAGGGCGCCTCGCCCGCCGAGCGTGAGTCCGCCCAGCGCGCGATAGAGCGCACCGCAAACGTGCGCTCGGTCGAGTTCATCTCCAAAGACGAAGCGCTCGCCAGGGCGCGGGAGAAGAACCCGCGGGCGTTCCGCGAGGGATCGGAGCTGCTGGGCTCGAACCCCCTCCCGGCCTCGTTTCGCATCGTGCCCGATGACCCGACGAAGGTCGGCCAGGTGGTCGACCGCCTCGCCCCCAAGGGGCCCGAGGGCGCTCGCGAGCCTCAGCTGACCGCCATCGACGAGGTGCGCTACCGCGAAGAGGACACCCAGCAGATCCTCTCGGTGACGGGGCTGGTCACGGTCGTCACCGGCGGCCTGGCCCTCCTGCTGGTCGTCGCTTCCGTGGCCCTGATCGCCAACACGATCCGCCTGTCGATCTTCGCTCGCCGCCGCGAGGTGGAGGTGATGCGCCTGGTGGGCGCCACCAACTGGTTCATCCGCTGGCCGTTCATGATCGAGGGGGTGATCGTGGGCTTCACCGGGGTGGCGCTGGCGGTCGTCCTGCTCACTGCGGCCAAGGAGTCGGTGCTCGAGCCGCTGTCGGACCGCTGGGCCTTTCTGGCCGCCCCCGACACCATCGCCTACCCGCTTCTGGTGGGGCTTCTGGTGCTCGCCGGCGTCGCGGTCTCGGCCGCCGGCAGCGGCCTGACGCTGCGCCGCTTCCTAAAGGTCTAGATCGGGCGCTGGAAGGCGGCCGTTCGGTCGGTGCCTGCGGGCAGGATGCCGCAGGGGCTTTCTCTTTTCCTTAGAAGCCCCCCACTAGCCTGGGGCGCGTGCACTACGTACGCACGGTCACGATCGCCCTGGTGTGCGGGCTGGCCGCCCTGGCGGGCGGGCTCTACCTCGGCGGGCACCCCGAGAGGCTGCCCCGGTTCGCGCAGGACGTCTTCGTCGACGACGACCGCGCGCTCCAGGCCGAGATCGCCGAGAAGATCGAGGGCAGCTTCTACAAGCCAGTCGACGCCGAGCGCCTCCGCGAGCGCTCGCTGAAGGGCACGGTCGAGGCGCTCGACGATCCCTTTTCGCAGTACCTACCGCCCAACGAGGCCCAGCAGTTCGCCCAGGCAGTCGAGGGCGAGTTCGAGGGCGTGGGCATGACCGTCGACGAGGATCGCCGCGGCCTGCGCGTGCTCAACAGCTTCCCCGGCTCGCCCGCCCGCAAGGCGGGCATCCGCAAGGGTGACCTGATCTCCGCGGTGAACGGCCGCTCGCTCGCCGGCGTGGACAGCCGCGTCGCCACAGGGCGAATCAAGGGGCCGGCGGGCACCAGCGTCAAGCTCGAGGTCGCGACTGGCAGCGGCAAGCCGCGCACGGTCAGGGTCGAGCGGGCGAAGATAGACATCCCCCTGGTGGAGGGCTCGCTGCGCGAGCGCGGGGGCAAGACGCTGGGAGTCGTTCGCCTGGCCAGCTTCTCGAGTGGCGCCCACGGCGAGCTGCGCGCGGCGATCGATCGCCTGCGAGCACGGGGCGCCGAGGGCATCGTGCTCGATCTGCGGGGCAACGGCGGCGGCCTGCTGCGGGAGGCCGTGCTGGTGTCGAGCCAGTTCATCGAGGAGGGCGAGATCGTCTCCGTGCGCGGGCGCACGCGGCCCAACCGCACCGAGGACGCCCAGGGGGACGCGATCGACGAGGACATCGCCGTGGTGGTCTTGGTGGACGGCGGAAGCGCCAGTGCCTCGGAGATCACCGCGGGCGCGCTGCGCGACCGCGGGCGTGCCTCGCTGGTGGGCCAGAGGACGTTCGGCAAGGGGCTCGTCCAGGAGGTCGAGCCGCTCTCCAACGGCGGCGCGCTCGACCTCACGGTGGCCAACTACTACCTGCCGAGCGGCAAGACCATCCCGTTGCGCAAGGGCCTCAGGCCGCAGGTCGGAGCGCGCGACAACCCGCGCACCGCACGCGACGAGGCCCTTCCCGTCGCACTCGACGAGCTGCTCAAGCGCGCGAAGCGTTGAGCGGGCGGCGCTCGGCCGAGACGCTGGGGCTGCGCTCCGGCCAAGACGCTCGGGCTGCGCTGCGGCGCAGACACCCGGCCTGCGCTTCTGCGCTGGGGAAGTGAGCCCGCAGCCGCGGGCGGCGACGCGCGGCCGCCCGGTCCGCCGGCTCGATTCTCCGCTGGTGGCCACCGTCGCCCGCCGCGGGCGCTTCCAGGTGGCCGAGCCGCTCTT
>JACCZR010000177.1 GCA_013695855.1 Thermoleophilaceae bacterium | reverse complement strand
TCAACCGCATCGACGACGAGCGCCACCGCCAGCGCTTCACGCCGCGCAAGCCCGGCAGCAACTGGAGCAACGTCAACGTGGAGAAGATGGCGAAGCTCGAGGCGGAGGGCCTCATGACCAACGCCGGACGCCGCGTCTTCGAGGCACGGCGTAAGGACAGGACCGGCGTCTACGGCTTCGAGCGCGATCAGCCAGTCGAGCTGCCGCCCGAGTACGCCGGCGGGCTGACCGAGGCCGCCCGCAGCTACCTCGAGGAGCGGCCGCCGTGGTACCGACGGGCATCAACCCACTGGGTCGTGAGCGCCAAGCGAGAGGAGACCAGATCGAAGCGACTGGCCACGCTCGTCGAGTGCTCTGAGCAGGGTCTCGACGTCCCCCCTCTGAGGCGCTCGTGAGCCGCTTCGAGGACCCGGTCGTCATCACGTGCTCGATCAGCGGGGCGGTGGCCAACCGCGACCAATGTCCCGCCATCCCCTACACGCCGGAGGAGTACGCCGCCGAGGCACGCCGCATCGTGGACGAGGGCGGCACGATGATCCACGTCCACGCGCGCACGCGCGAGGGCATCCCCAGCTACGAGGTCGAGGATTTCCGGGCGATCACCGAGGCCATCCGCGCCGAGGTGGACGACGTGATCGTCAACTACTCGACCGGCGCCATCGGCGTGCCGGTCGACAAGCGGATCGAGTACCTGCGCGAGCTGAGCCCCGACGTGGCCGCGCTGAACATGAGCTCGATGAACTACGCGAAGTATTCGCGCTCGCGAAAGGAGTTCGTCTTCAAGACGGTGTTCGAGAACTCTTTCGACACGATCATCGAGTTCCTCGCTGCGATGAACGAGCTGGGCATCAGGCCCGAGCACGAGTGCTTCGACACCGGGCACGTGGCCAACCTCGACCCGCTGATCGACATGGGGCTGCTCTCCGAGCCGCTCCAGATCTCGTGCGTGATGGGGGTCACCGGGGGCATCCGGCCCAACGCACCGAACCTCGCCCACATGGCCGGGCAGGTGCCGGGCGGCTCCGAGGGCCCCAACAACTGGGGGGTGATCGGTGTCTCGCGCAAGCAGTGGATGCTGGTGGCCGCCGCGCTCACGCTCGGCGGCAACGTGCGCGTGGGCCTGGAGGACAACTTCTACCTCCCCAACGGCGACATGGCGCGCTCCAACGGCGACCTGATCGCCAAGGCGCGCCAGATGACCGAGGATGTGGGCCGCCGGCCGGCCACCGTGGCCGAGGCGCGCGAGCTCCTGGGGGTCGCCCGCCAGGAGCCGGTCACCCGCCGCGAGATGCTGACGCACCCGATCGAGGCCTCCGAGTGAGCCCGACCGCTACGCGCCACCGGGTGGAGGTCACCCGGCACGGCGCCCGCGACGACCGCTGCGCGCGCACGATCCGCTTGGAGGCGGCGTGAGCGGCGCTCTGAGCGACGTCCGGGTGCTCGACCTATCTCGCCTGCTGCCCGGCGGCTTCTGCTCGCTGCTGATGGCCGACCTCGGCGCCGAAGTGCTGAAGGTCGAGGACACCGGGATGGGTGACTACATCCGCTGGGCCGAGCCGCGCTACGAAGGCGCCGAGCGATCGGCTGCCTCGGCACTGTTCCTCGCGCTGAACCGGGGCAAGCGCTCGGCGCGCGTGAACCTCAAGTCCGGCGAGGGCCAGGAGGTGCTCAAGCGACTGGCGCGCGAGCACGACGTGCTCCTCGAGTCCTTTCGCCCGGGGGTGCTCGATCGACTGGGCGTGGGCTACGACGTCCTGCGCGAGGAGAACCCCGGACTCGTGTACTGCGCCATCACGGGCTACGGGCAAGACGGCCCCTACCGCGATCGCCCGGGCCACGACATGAACTACCTGGGGCTGAACGGCGTGCTCGGGCTCACGGGTGAGAAGGGCGGGCCGCCGGTCCAGGCCGCGGGCCAGATCGCCGACCTGGGCGGCGGGGCGTTGATGGCCGCCTTCGCGATCCTCGCCGCCCTGCGCGAGCGCGACCGCTCGGGGCAGGGGCAGTTCGTGGACGTCTCCATGCACGACGGGGCGATGTCCTGGCTGGCGCTCGTCGCCGGCCGCCAGCTGTGCGACGGCGGCACGCCCCGGCGGGGCGGACTCGAGCTGGCCGGCTCGCTGGTCTGCTACCGGCCCTACCCGTGCGCGGACGGCTGGGTCACCCTCGGCGCGCTGGAGCCGAAGTTCTGGCAGGTGTGGTGTCGTGGCGTGGGCCGGGAGGACCTGATC
Organism: Thermoleophilaceae bacterium; assembly: GCA_013695855.1. GTDB lineage: Bacteria > Actinomycetota > Thermoleophilia > Solirubrobacterales > Thermoleophilaceae > JACCZR01. The sequence continues at coordinate 8,436 of JACCZR010000177.1, read as the reverse complement.
GAGCGCCAGTTCGACGGCCCCGACTCGAAGACCCGCGCGGAGGTCGAGCGCATCTTCATGGACCGCACCCGCGACCAGTGGCAGACCTTCGCCGCCGAGCACGACTGCTGCCTGGAGCCGGTGCTCGAGCTCGAAGAGGCGCTGAGCTCCGAGCTCACGCGTGCGCGGGAGATGGTGGTCTCGCTGATCCAGCCCGGCGCGGCGCAGGAGGTGCGCCAGCTGGGGGTGCCGGTCAAGCTCTCGCGCACGCCGGGCGCGCCCCAGGGGCCCGGGCCCGGCCTCGGCGAGCACACGCGCGAGGTGCTGGAGAGCGCGGGCTACTCGGCCGGGGAGATCGCCTCGCTCGAGGGGTCGGGCGCGGTGGCGGGGCCGGCCGAGGACGCCCCGGGAAGCTTCCTGAGTTGAGCGACAACGGTCTGCTGCGGATGCGCCAGCTGGCCGAGGCCAGCGGCGTGAGCGCGGGCACGATCAAGCACTACCTGCGCGAGGGCCTGTTGCCCGAGCCGGTCAAGACCTCGCGCAACATGGCGTATTACCCGCCCGAGTTCGTCGAGCGCATCCGGCTGATCAAGCAGCTCCAGGAGGAGCGTTTCATGCCACTGAAGGCGATCAAGACCGTGCTCGACGAAGACCCTGAGCGCGCCCGGGCGCTGGTCGAGCTGGAGGACCGCATCCTCGAGCGCGCCCGCACGGACGAGGGCGCCCGCGTGTCCCGCACCGAGGCGGCGCGCCGGTACGGCGTCCCCCTCGAGGCGCTCGACCGCCTCGGGGGGCTGGGCATCCTCAGCCCGAGCCCCCGCGGCTACGCCGCGCTCGACCAGCAGATCCTCGAGGCGATCTCCCGCTTCCGGGCCGGCGGCTACGAGCAGGAGATCGGCTTCACCGTCTACGACACCCTGCGCTACAAGCGAGCGCTGGAGGCGCTGGTGAAGGAAGAGGTCGAGGTGATCAGCGAGCGCCTGGCCGGCGAGGTGGATCCCGACCGGGTGGTCGAGCTTCTGGAGGCCGGGGTGGAGCCGCTGCGAGACCTGATCGGCGCCCTGCACTCCAAGGAGCTGGTGGCCGAGCTGCTGCGCCAGCGCGCTGCTCGCGGCTGAGGCCGTGCGGGTCCTGCACGACGTTCGCCGGCGTCGCCTGCTGGCCGCGCCGGATGTGGCCGCCGTGAAGGTCCCGGTCCGCAGGGGTCATCCCGGGGGTACGTCATTTCAGCTCGCCTACGCGATCGCCGGCACCGAGCAGGCGGGGCCCGGCCGACCAGCGCCAGGACGTGCGCCGCTCGTGGTAGCCGGCACTCTCGTCCACCACTGCCTCGGCTTCGATCTCGAAGTGGCGGCCGTCGAGCTCGACCACGCCGCGAGCGGGGATGCCGGCTTGCTTACGCGTCCAGATCCAGCTGTCTGCGCTGGGTGAGACGGTCTCCTCGCCCTCGACTTCCTCGAGCGACACCGACAGCCGCAGCGTCGAGGCGGCCACCTCGGCGCGGCCGGGCGCGACCGTCACCCCGCCGCGCCGGATCGTCGTGCGTTCGCGCAGTGTGCCGTCGGGCAGGGCGATCGCCCACCAGCGCTGGGGCAGGGGGCCCACTCGCGCTTCCCCCACGCACAGCATCAGCTCAGGCCCGTATACGCCGGCGTAGCGCCAGCGCTTGAGCGGCCGTGTGCCCTGGCGGGCGGGCATGGGGCGCGGCGGCAGCGGCAGTCCGAGCAGTTGGACGGCCGGCCCGCGCACCGGCAGGCCGAGCTGCCGTGTCGCCCGCCCGCCCGGGCCTTCTTCATGGCGGCAGCCTACGGCGTTAGACTCAGATTGACTGGTCAGTCAAGTGGGGAGGATCGTGCGCGCTGCAGCCGTACAGCTGAACTCGGGTGAGGATCGCACCCGCAACCTCGAGCAGGCCGATCGCCTCACCCGCGATGCCGCCGCCGACGGCGCGGAGCTCATCGTCCTCCCCGAGAAGTTCAACGTCCTCGGCGAGCACGACGCCCTGGAGGCCGGAGCCGAGCCGCTTGGCGGCGGACCGAGCGTGAGCTGGGCGCGCGAGACCGCCCGCGAGCTGGGCATCGACTTGGTGGCCGGCTCGGTGCTCGAGCGCCGCGAGGGCCACCGCAAGCTCTCGAACACCTCCCTGCACGTGGGCCCCGACGGGGAGGTCCACGCCGTCTACCGCAAGATCCACATGTTCGACGTGACCGTGGGCGGCCAGGACTACCGCGAGTCTGAGAGCGAGGAGCCGGGCGACGAGATCGTGCTCTCCCACCTGGCGGGCGGGCTGCCCGTGGGGCTCACCGTCTGCTTCGACCTTCGCTTCCCCGAGCTCTATCGCATCCTCGCCGTCAGGGGCGCCCGCGTGATCACCGTGCCCTCGGCCTTCACCCGCGCAACCGGCGAGGCCGGGCACTGGGAGGTCCTGCTGCGCGCCCGCGCGATCGAGAACCAGGCCTTCGTGGTGGCGGCGAACCAGGTCGGCTTCGCCGGCGACAAGGAGAGCTACGGCGCCTCGATGATCGTCGACCCCTGGGGCAAGGTCCTCGAACGCGCTTCGGGGGGCGAGGGCTTCGTCGCGGCGGACCTCGACCTCGTCCGCCAGGAGGAGATCCGCGAGCAGCTGCCCAGCTTGGCCAACCGTGTGCCGGAGGCCTACCGCTGGCCTACAAGATCGAGCGGGCGGCGCTCGGCCGAGATCGATCGGTCCGGTGCTCGGCCGACCGATGCTCGGCCTGTGCTGCTCCCTGGACGCTCGGCCTGCGCTCCGGGCGCTGAGGAGGTTGCCCTATGAAGACGCCCTCCCGAGCGATCGACAAGCGTCGCCTGATCCTCGACGCGGGGATCCAGGTCTTCGCGCAGCGCGGCTTTCACCACTGCCGGGTCTCCGATGTGGCCGACGAGGCGGGTGTGGCCTACGGCCTCGTCTACCACTACTTCGACTCCAAGGAGGAGATCCTCAACACCCTCTTCCTCGAGCGCTGGCAGATCATGCTCGACGCCATCGCCGAGATCGACCGCCAGGATCTCCCGGCGCGCGACAAGCTGTATGCGGTCGCCGGCTTCATCATCGACTCCTACCGCAACGAGCCGGAGCTCATGAAGGTGATCATCGTCGAGGTCACCCGCGCGGCGAACTCGTTCGGCCGCCTGCACCTCGACAAGATCCGCGAGGCCTACCAGGGGATTGGGGCGATAGTCGAAAGGGCGCGGGCGGAGGGCCTGTTCAAGCGCGACATCCCGTCGGAGTTCGCCGCGATGTGCTTCTACGGGGCGATCGAGCAGCTGCTCACGGCATGGATCTTCGACCTGCTGCCGCGCACCGAGGAGGAGTTCGAGCACGCAAAGGGCCTCGTTGTGGACACCATCTGCGGAGGCTTGGAGACGGCGCCCGCTGGCACGGCTGCCGTCTCTGGTTGAATCCTGCGCCGATGAGCAATGACATGGTCAAGCGCCTCGCCTGGAGCGGCCTGCTCGCCGGAGTGGGAGCCCTCACCTCGATCGTCGCCCACCGGATCGCCTCGGAGATCTGGACTCGGGTGACCGGCGAGGATCCCCCGGTCGACTGATGCAGGCCGCCACCCCGGGGCAGCCCGGCGACGAGGTCAACCGCGCGCAAGCCGCAGCGAAAGAGGCCGACCCCACGCAGGCGTCGACGCCCGAGGACGTGGTCGAGCCCGAAGGCGGGCCGGACTCTCCTCCGCTGAGTGAGTCCCCGCTGCACGCGCAGTCGCACACAGAGGCCGACGGCTTTGCCGAGCGCCCCGAGGTCTTCGTGGGGGCCGCCTTCGCCGGAGGCTTGGCCCTGGCCATGGTCCTGAGATTCCTGGGCCCCAGCGAATGAACGGCAACCGCGTTGACAAGTCACTGGGCGAGATCGTCCAGGAGGTCTCCGAGAAGGCCTCACTGCTGGTGCGCCAGGAGATCGACCTGGCCAAGGCCGAGGTCACGGGCAAGGTCACGAAGCTCGGCAAGGGGGCGGCGGTGGGCGCCGCGGCGGGAGTGTTCCTCATCTTCGCCCTCTTCATCTTCCTTTTCTTCCTCGCCTTCCTCATCGTCGATCTGTTCGACTTCGACGTCATCTGGCCGGGCTTCCTCGCTGTCTTCGTCCTGCTGGTGATCCTCGCCGCGGTCGCCGGCTACTACGCCCTGCGCTTCATCAAGAGCGGCGGCGCGCCCACGCCGGACATGGCCATAGAGGAGGCCAAGCTGACCAAGGCCCAGTTCGACCACGAGAAGGTGGAGCGCGACCAGCTCGACCGATCACCCGACCGCCTCTACCGGATAGAGAAGGGACCCTGATGGCCGCTGAGGGCCGCACGCCGGAGCAGATCCGCGCTGAGATCGAGACCACCCGTGGCGAGCTGGGCTTCTCGGTCAGCGACCTCCGCTCGAAGGTCGCGGAGCTCACCGACTGGCGCCGCCAGCTCTCCGAGAACCGCACCCCGGCGCTTATCGGCGCGGCGGCGGCGGGCTTCCTCATCGGCGGCGGCGTGGCCGCCACCTTCTCGCTGCTCAGGCGCCGCTGACCGAAGACGGTGGCGTCCCCGCGGGCGCCGTCTCGATAGTGGCGCCCAGCTCGGGCCGCAGGAGGCGCCGCACGAGCGAGTACTCGCGCACCGCGATCTGCACCGTGGCCGCTACAGGCACCGCCACGATGGCCCCAAGCACGCCCAGCAGATTGGCGCCGAAGAGCACGGCGACGATGATCACGAACGGATGCACGTTCACCGCGCGCTTCTGGATCTGCGGCTGGACGAGGTTGTTCTCGAGCTGCTGATAGACGATCGAGAAGACGACCCAGACGATCGTCGCCGTGGGGAAGTTCTCGAACAGGGTCACGACGCCCACCAGCACGGCGCCGATGGTCGCGCCCACCAGCGGGATGAGATCCAGGAAGAAGATGAGCACCGCCAACGGGGCGGCGAAGGGGACGCCGAGGAGCTTCAGCACCAAGAAGGAGAGCAACCCCGCGAAGGTGGCCTGGGCGATGGCCCCCGCCACGTAGGACGCCACCGCCCTACTGGAGCGGTCGAGCACTCGCCGCAGCTGCTCCCCGCGTTCCAGGGGTAGTTGGTGCAGGCCGTGATTCACCCATCTTCGACCGCTGCCAAGCATGAAGGCGGCGAGGATCAGGATCGTGACGAGGGCGAATATCGAGCTGACGATGCCGAGGCCCACGTCGCGGACCGTGCCCGCGGCGTCGCCGAGCTTCGCGGGCAGCTTCCCGGCCTGCTCCTGGAGCTTCGACGTGAGATCGTAGTCCTTATTGAGGTTCTGGAGGCGGTCGTTCTTCTCCACGAAGTCGGTCAGGTCGCGCGCGTACTGGGGCGCGTTGTCGGCCAGCTCGGTTGCCTCGCCGACGAGCGGCGGCACGATCAGGGCAGCCAGCAGGAAGGGCACCAGAATCAGGCCGAAGTAGACGAGCGTGATGGCAAAGCCGCGGCGCATGCGCATAGCGAGCGCGTTCACCGGGCCCGAGAGGGCGATGGTGAGAAACAGCGCGGCCAGCAGCCAGCCGATGGGGCGGCGCAGCAGGTACAGCAGGTACAGCGAGATGGCCACGGCCACCACGATCAGGACCAGCCGGACTACCTGGCGCGCGGAGAGGTCGGCCATCAGTCGAAGAAGTGGCGCGAGACCGAGCCGACGCCGAGCAGTCCGGGGCCGGTGTGCGCGCCCAGGACAGGCCCGATCTCGCTGACGAACAGCGGATCACAGCCGAAGACCTCGTGGCAGCGCCCCTGGAGCGCGGCGGCCTGATCGGGCGCGGCGATGTGCTGAACCACCCACGCGTCCATACCCGAATCGTGGCGCTGGCGCGCGTAGTCGACCAACCGCTCGAACATTCGCTTGGAGGTGCGCACCCGCTCCACGGGGGTCATCTCCGACTCTACGGTGAGGATGGGCTTGACCTTCAACGTGGACCCGATCCACGCGCTCGCCGCCCCGATGCGCCCGCCCCGCTTGAGGAACTCGAGGGTGTCGACCGCGAACCACATCTTCAGCTCGGCGCGGGCCTCGGCCACCTTGCCCTCCACGGCCTCGGCGTCTTCGCCCCGCTTGGCCGCGTGGGCGGCGACCAGCACGAGGATGCCCAGGCCGCCCGCGGCGGTGGTCGAGTCGATCACCCTGACCCGCTCGCCGCCTTCGAGCGCCTGTGCCGCCTGGCGGGCGGAGTCGGCGGTGCCCGACAGTCCCGCCGAGATGTGGACGGAGACCACCTCGCCGCCGTCCGCCAGCAGCGGCTCGTAGACCGCGACGAAGTCGCCGACCGAGGGCTGGGAGGTGGTGGGCAGCGCATCCGTGCTGCGCAGCTCCTCGAAGAAGGCGTGGAAGTCGGTGATAGAGGACTCCCGCTCGGTGCGCTTGCCCTCGAAGACGATGTACAGGTCCACCACCACGATCCCCTCGCGCTCGACCAGCTCGCGCGGCAGGTACGAGGTGGTGTCCGTGACCACGGTGACAGGCATGAGCGGCGCAGCCTAGATGACGATCCCAATGACGATCCCACGACCTCGCACCCACGCGCGGCGTGCAATCAATCCTCTGCGCCGAGGAGTACGATCGCGATGAGGAAGACCGATGACCGGTGCTGACACGCAGCAGATCGAAGCCCGTCTCGAAGCACGCCTTCGCGAGCTGACCCGAACGCGTGACGCGGTCGGCCCGGTCCCCGGCCCCGATCATGCGGACGTGGTGAACCATCCGGCCGACCTGGCCGGCGACCTGCACGACCGCGAGGTCGACGCCGGCACGCGCCTGATTTGGCAGGAGGAGGAGACGCGCATCGCCGAGGCCCGGCGAGCGCTGGCCGGCGGGACCTACGGGACCTGCCTGACCTGTGGTAGTCAAATCGCCCCGCAGCGTCTCGAGGCGGTGCCGGAGGCGGTCCGCTGTCTGGACTGCCAGCGCCACTTCGAGGGCGCGCACCGCCAGCGAGCGCGGCTCTAGCCGGCTTGGCCAAGACGCTCCTCACCGGCGCGACCGGTTTCATCGGCTCCCACCTCGCCCGCGCCCTCGTGCAGCGCGGCGACGAGCTGCGCGTGACCGTGCGCGACCGGTCTCCGGTCGAGGTGCTCGAGACCATCGACTGCGAGCAGGTCCGCTGTGACGTCACCGACCGCCGCGCGGTGCGCCGCGCGTTGAAGGGCGTCGACCGCGTCTTCCACGCGGCGGGTTTGACCTCGATCCGCGAGGGCGACGCCGAGCGCATGTTCGAGGTCAACGCGGGGGGCACGAAGACGGTGCTGGGGGAGTGCCTGCGGGCTGATGTGACGCGGGTGGTGCTCACCTCGAGCGCAGCGGCTCTCGGGCCGGCTTCGCCCGGAGGCACCGCCGACGAGACCCAGTTGTTCACCGCCGGGCATCTCGACATCCCCTACGTCAACTCGGTACACGAGGCGGAGGTGGAGGCCATGCGCCTGGCGGCACGCGGACTGCCGCTCGTGTGCGTGAACCCGGCGGCCACCTTCGGCTCCGGCGACCTGCACATGACCTCCACCCGCATCGTGCGCAACTTCCTCCTCGGACGGGTGCCGATGTACTCCGGCGGTGCGTTTTGCATGGTCGACGTCCACGACGTCGTCCGGGGCCATCTTCTCGCGGACGAGATCGGCGGAGTGGCCGAGCGGTACATCCTCGGCGGGCGCAACTACACCTTCGACCGCTTCTTCGCCGACCTCGGGCGGATCTCCGGGGTCGCGCCACCGGTCAGGGTCCCGGCGACCCTGGCCGCGGTGGGCGCCAGGGCGCTCGGCATCGCAGGCCGCCCTCCGCTCCATCCCGGCGAGCTGTCGGCGGCGCGCCACTGGTGGACCTACCGGGCGACAAAGGCCAAGCGCGACCTGCACTGGCGCGCCCGACCCCACGAGGAGACGCTTGAGGCCACGGTTGCCTGGCACCTCGAGCGCGAGCACGACCGCATCGCCCGCACCAGGCGCTCCCAGCAACTGCAGTACCGGCTGGCGGGGGCCGCGCTGGGCGCGGCCGACGGAGCGATGAGGACGGTTGGGCAGGTGTTCGGGCGAAACGCGCCGGCGGGACCGTGAGCCCGGGCGCATCCCCCTTGGGGCGGCAGGCCCGCAGGGGCTAATCTCGGGTCGGATGGCGATTCTCTACCGCTGCAAGGCGCCCACCGACCGCGTCTGCCGCTGCGGTGTCGTGGCCCGGCGGCTGCGCCGCTCGGGCATCGGCTTCCAGGAAGTCCGCGTGCCGTTCCTCAAGCGCCAGCGCCCCGAAGTGGACGAGCTGACAGGCCAGCGCTGGGTCCCCGTGTTGGTGCACGGCGAGCACGTGGTGCACGACTCGCACCGCATCGTCGAGTACCTCGACCACCTCGACTCGGTTCGAAGCGCCACCGCGGCCGCCCGCCCGGCGAGACAGGGCGCCGCCTGATGGCCTCGCCACGCTCGCAGGCGATGGCCCGCGCCGCCCGCCGCGCCTGGCCCCTCGTCC
>JACCZR010000172.1 GCA_013695855.1 Thermoleophilaceae bacterium | reverse complement strand
GCCCTGACACCGCCGCAAATCCAGTCGTAGAGCGAACCGCCCCCAACTGTCCCCGTCTCGAAAAACCGTTAAGGGCCGTAAGGTCCTTCCAGGGTTCGAATCCCTCCTCCTCCGCTTTGCCGGGCCTATATCGGCGTTCTCGGGGACCATCGACTTCGAGAGCGGCTCCAGTCGTTGGCAACTTGGAATCGACTGACCGGAAGGGCGGGGCGCAGACCACCTTCCGCCGCGGCACGCTGGCCAAGTGGGGAGAGCGATGCGTGATGTGCGGGAGCGCCGAGCAGGTCGAGGCCCACACGTCGAGGGATTGGCGCTCGACGCACGAGGGAGGCGGGGCGACCGCTCTGCTACCCGTGTCACGAGCGGGTCGAGCAGCGGCGACGACGGCTAGACCGGTGCGGCGGGGCTTAACGCTCCTCTTCCTTGCCGTCGGGCCGGACATACCTCAAGCGGCTACCCGGCATGGCGCCCTTCGGAAGACCCTTCTTGTCGCGATATCCGGCGCTGCCCGGTAGATGCGAGTCCTCGTCGGGGGTGAGCTCGTCCTTGATCTTGTCCTTTGCCTCAGCAGCCTTCTTCTTCCAAGCGCGCACAGACGTTTCCACCCTTCCAATGTGTCCAGCCGTCGCTGCCGGCCTTGTACGGCTGCAGCGGCCCGCGTCGAGGCTATGGACGATGTGTGACTCCTCGAGCACCGTACCGCGAAACGTGGTCTTTCGCGAAAGGCCGGACCGACCCGGCGACCCTTTCGGCGTGAACAGTCAGATCGTCGTGGCTCGTGCCAAACGTCGAGTGACGACTTGTTGACGTGGTTACGTGCGGAGCTCGCGGTCGCCGATGCCGACCGCCCGCACGCCGGGCACCCCTTCCGAAATTCGCACGGGGATCTCGGCGTCGCCGAGCCACCGCTCGAGCCGGCCGGCATCGCCGGCGACTTCTATCCATGAGATGCCGCCGCCATAGCCACCCGCCCCTGGATCCCTCACTCCGGGGTCGCGGGCGACGAAAAACGGCAGGAACGGCTCGCGCAGCGATTCGGCCAGTCCGGTCAGCTGCGCGGTCAGCCCCTCCCGCGTGATCGTGGTGATCGCCGTGCCAAGTCGCGCCGCGACGGGCTCGATGTCGTCGACTGCGACCGCCCAGGCCATGAGCCCGTCTCCCTCGTGCGCGATGCGGGCCTGCAGCGCGGCGCCGAGGGCCGAGCTCGCCGCCTCCTCGGGATCGCGCACGGCAAGCAACTCGAGATAGCCCTCGCCGAGCGGCATGATCAGATTGCGGGTCCCGAGCCCCTGGTGGCGGCCGCCTGCGACCGCGGTGGCTCCCAACTCGGACTCGAGCCGCGCGGCTGCCGCGGCTAGATTGCCGGCCGCGTAGATCACGTGGTCGATGCGCACAGGCCCCCGACGCTACCGGTCGGCTACCAGCGTCTGCCGCAACCTGCGACTCAGGTACACGGCCGGTGCGCTCGGGACGAGGAGGTGCTTTCCTGAGATGCGTGCAAGGTCGGCTGATCGGCGGGCGGTATCGCGTCGTGCGCCGACTCGGGTCGGGTGGCATGGCGAGCGTCTACCTGGCCGAGGACGAGCGCCTCGGCCGCCCCACCGCGCTCAAGCGCATGCACTCCGAGCTTGACCCGGGCCTCGCCGAGCGCTTCCAGCGCGAGGCTCGCCTCGGCGCCTCGCTCAACCATCCCAACGTGGTCAAGGTCTTCGACGTTGTCAACGAGGACGAAGATGGAGTCACGACCCTCGTGCTCGAGTACGTCGACGGCGAGACGCTCGCCGAAGTGATCCGCCGCGGGCCGCTTGCGCCCGCGCAGGCGCTCGAGGTGCTCGAGCCGCTGGCCGACGCGCTCGACCACGCCCACGAGAACGGCGTCGTTCACCGCGACATCAAGCCCGCGAACGTGCTGATCGGCCGCGACGGCTCGGTGAAGCTGGCCGACCTCGGCGTGGCCACCGGCGTGGACCTCACCAGGGTCACCTCGACCGGCACCGCGCTTGGCAGCGCCGCCTACATGGCCCCGGAGCAGCTGGCCGGCGAGCAGGTGGGCGCGGCAGCCGACATCTACGCCTTCGCGACCATCGCATTCGAGACGCTCACCGGCCGCAGGGCCCGCACCGCCGACAGTCCGATGGCGATCGTGCACCAGGTGGCCAACGGGCCCCCGCCCGATCTGACCGAGGCCTGGCCCGAAGCGCCCCACAAAGCCTCCGCCGTGCTCAAGCGGGGCATGGCCGATATGGCCGAGGACCGGCCGGAGTCGGCGGCCCAGCTCGTGCGCGACCTCGAGGACGGCCTGCGGCCAACGCTCGAGGCGCCGGCCGCTCCCCTGCCGGCGCCTCCGCTTGAGCTGCTGCCCGAGCCGAGCGCCGGGGCGACGACTACGCCGCAGCCCGAGCACACCCCTGCTCCCCAGCCCCCGCCCGAGCCAATGCCCACGCCGCAGCCCGAGCCCGTTCGTCGGGCCCCCGCTCCCGAGCCCGCCCGGCCCGCCGCGCGCTCCGAGACCGGACGCCGCCGGACTCGAGTCGGAGCCCTGGCCGTCGGGCTCGCTGTCTTCGCCCTGGCGGCCGTCGTCGTGGCCGTGGTCCTCTCGGGCGTCGAGGAGGCGTCGCCGCCCGAGGCGCAACAGAAGCGCCCGGCGAAATCACGCCGACCCGCTGGGCCGTCGCCCGACTCTGTCGTCCGCTCCTTCTACACGCTTGCGGCCAAAGACCAGTTCGAGGCCGCGTGGAAGCTCGCCGGCTCGAGGGTCCGCAGCCAGATCGGCGGCTTCGAGGCCTTCAAGCGCCAGCTCGGCACGCTGGAGTCGGTGAGCTTCGAGCAGGCCCGCGTCACCCGCGGGCGTGGCGACGACGCCACGGTCGCGATCGCCACCCGCGCGGTCCACGCGAACAAGGTGGATAACTGCCGGGGCGACGTCTCACTCACCAGGGCCGGCGAGAGCTGGCTGATCGACCGCCTCGGCATCAGCTGCAGCTAGCCGCGAACGACTGTCACCTTGTCACCCAGGGGGAAGAGGGCTCGCCGGCCCCTCTCCCGGCGGACGCAAGGCCCGACGGAACTCAATGGCCTGACGGACTTCCCAGGGGGAGGGCATCAGTCAACCAAGTTCCCTTCGTGCCACCTCTCGCTTGCGCGCGATCTGCGCGCCCGCTTCCTCGATCGTGATCTCGACGGCTCCCAGCGCCACCGCCTGGCTGCGCTTTGGCTCGGTGATGTCGTAGTGGTCGACCCAGGACCGGCCGGGCTTGGATTGAAAGCGCGAGCGCCTGAGCCCAAGCCTGGTCGCGAAGGCATGCAGCTCGTCGGCGGTGTCGGCCGTCAGGTGGCACCAAAGATGGCCGCCCTGCTCCCAGATCGGCGCGTCGACGTAGACGCCCATCAGCCCCCCCGGCGTAGGGATCGCACCACAACCCATCCTCCTCCTCGCCACCCTATTTGGTGATACGCCTACCAGGATGAAGTGAACGCCCTCGCGGCCCTACCCCAGAGGTGGACCGCCCGAAGCACAGCGCGACAGAGGCGTCGGCGCGGGCCGCCGGCGAGCCCGAAAATGATCCAGCTCCGCCCAGCCACCGCTTCTCCTACTAGAAGCCCTGGGCCCTCGCCGTTGCGCTCTGCCCTCCGGCCGCAACTCATCGAACGGAACTAAGGAGCAAGAGATCATGCAGGAGCCTTATTTCACCCTCGAGGCGCGCAGGCGCGGCGGGACTTTGTGCCTCTCGCTGGAGGGCGACCTCGACTGGCCTGTGGTGGGCGAGCTATGGGAGGCGCTCGAGCTCCAGCGCCAAGCGCCCACCGACCATCTGGTGCTCGACCTGAGCGCGATCGACTTCCTCGACGCGGCTGGGCTGAGGGCCCTTCTCGCGGCCAATCGGCGCGGGCGCGAGACGGGATGCGACGTGACCGTCGTCCGGCCCAAGGGGTTGGCAAGCCGGGTCTTCACGCTCACCCGCGCCGGCAGTGAGCTCTCGCTGGTGGACGGTCCGTGACCGGCTAGAGTTCAAAGGCGCGCGGGTTCTCCTCTGCTCTTCCCGGGCGACTTTCGACAAGAGCCCTGAGAAACGGACGGGCCGCCTTGCCAGGCAGCCGGCTACTGAAGGGCGACCGGCTCACCGCAGCCATCTCCGCGGCGATGGTCGAACTCTACAGCGAGTGCTACGGGCACCATCGCACGACGGCCAACACCTACATCAACGACAACGTCGTCGTGTGCGTGCTCGAGGGCATCCTCTCGACGAATGAGTCCGAGCTCATCGAGCAAGGGCGCAGCAAAGAGGTCATCAACGGTCGCGTCGCCTTCCAGGAGGGCGCCGAAGACGATTTCACCGAAGCGATCGAGCGCCTCACCCGGCGCCGTGTCGTCGCCTTCCTGAGCGCCAACCAGACCGACCCCGGCGTGGCCTCGGAGCTGTTCTTCCTCGAGGCCCCACCGCCGGCTGGAGGGGAGGTGACGTGATGCGGGAAGCAAGGGCCCGGAACGAGACGCTGATGCGGCGTGTCCAGCACGGCGACGTGCGGGCGTTCGAGTCCTTTTACGACGGGCTCTGGGCGCGGGCGTTCGGCATGGCCAGGACCGTGTGCCGGGACGCCGGCCGAGCCGAGGAGGTCGTCCAAGAGGCCTTTGCCGCCGTCTGGAAGAACCGCGGATCCTACGACGCCGCCAAGGGCAACATCGAGTCCTGGGTGTTCCGGATCGTGCACAACCGCGCGGTGGACTCGATCCGCCGGGAGGCGCCCCACCAGCGCCGGCGCAGCGACGAGGAGCTGCTCGCGGAAATCGAGGCGCCGGGATCGCTCGCCGACGGCCTGGTCGACCGCAGCGACGCCGAGGCGGTCCGGCACTCGCTGCGAAACCTGCCTCAAGCCCAGCAGAAGGTGATTCTGCTCGCCTACTTCGGCGACTTGACCCACCACGAGATCGCCGGGCTGCTCGAGCTGCCCGCCGGCACGGTCAAGGGTCGGATGCGCCTGGGTCTGGAGAAGCTGCGCGACGGCTGCGACGGCGGGGGACTGGACCCGCCGGGGTAAAGCAGTCCGCCCGAGGCCGGCGACGACCTCGGGCGCCACTCGAACGCCTCGAGGTCAGGACTTGACGAACTCGACCGGGTCGGGCGAAGTCGGGTTGGCCGCCGGCTGGCTGACCCTGATGTGGTTGCCGAACGGGTCGCGCAGCGCGCAGTCGGTGCCATAGAAGCGCTCGACCGGCTCCTGGGTGAACTCGACCCCCTTGGCCTTCAGCTCTTCGTAGGTCTTCTGGCAGTCGTCGGTCTGGAGGATGAACCCGAGGCCGAGCGCGCCTTTGGTCAGCAGGTCGCGGACCTGCCCCGCCGCCGCCTCGTCCATCGCCGGCGGGCCGGGCTTCTCCAGCAGGATCTCGCGCTCGGGGTCGCCGGGGACGTTGACCGTCAGCCAGCGCATGAAGCCCAGGTCAGCGTCGGTCTTGACCTCGAGGCCCAGCTTCTGGACGTAGAAGTCCAGGGCATCGTCTTGATCGAGGACGTATACGGATGAGTGAGTGATGTTCTTGATCATGAGGCCAAGCTAGCTCCCGGTCTGGCCCCTGGCTTCTCCAAAACTGCTCGGCCTGGTCCACATCATCGAAAAGCAGGTCGGGACGTCTCTCGCCTGACCTTGACTGCGGTATGAAGTGGGCGATTCGCCGACGATCTCCCGGAAAGTGCGGGTGAAGGTGCCGAGGCTCGCGAAGCCCACGTCGAGGCAGATGTCGGTGACGCTGCGCTCGGTCTCGCGCAGGAGGAACATCGCCCGCTCGACGCGGCGACGCTGGAGGTAGCGGTGCGGTGTCTCGCCGAAGGTGGCTCGGAAGGTGCGGATGAAGTGCGCCTCCGAGACGTGGGCGATCTTGGCGAGGCTGGGGACGTCCAGCGCCTGCGCGTAGCTGCGGTCCATCGCGTCCCGGGCGCGCAAGAGGCGGCGGTTTGACTCTTCGACCGCCCGGCTCATCGCGTGGCCAGCCTAGCCACCGATGGGCATGAGTCAGCTACGCCTGGCAGACGCGGCGGAGTGGCGGAGCGGCCAGGCGCCGCCGCTCAGCCGCTCCAGCCGCTGTTCGAGCTCCTCCGCGTCAGCCCGGGCTTCGGGCAGCTCGTCGCAAGGCCGACCTCGTGCTACGAGACGCTCGGCGCCAAAGCGGGTGGACAGGAGGAGCACGCCCCGCCGTGACGCCCGCACCTTGGTCCACTCTCCGGCCGGCCGCACGCTCAGGACCGCCAGCGCTACGGCGCTCCTCGGGCGTCTTCGCTGGAGGGCGAGCAGGGCCGCCAGGCCGAAGGCCACTCCGAGCGAAAAGGTCAGCCGCGCGGTGAACAGCAGAGTCACGCTGGCGACGCCGAACCAGACCGCGCCCCACGCGGCCGACCGGGTGCCGTAGTGGCGGCGGGTGATCGCCTCGAAGCATGCGGTGGCGGCCACCGACGAGGCTGCGCCCAGCAGTTGCGGGCCCAACAGCCAGCCGAGCGGCGGCGAGAGCACGCTGTAGGCCGGGGTGTGGTGCCCCGAATACCACTGCCCGGTCCAGATCGTGAAGCCCTCGCGGCCGAAGAGCTCGGAGCGAAAGACGTGTGCGGCCAGGTCGGGGGAGCGGGGGCCGAGGACCAGGTACACGACCGCGCCGACCACCGACAGAAGCGTGGGTGCCAGCCGCCACACGCGGCCTCAAGGTAGCTTTGAGACTCTCCCTATACGCCGGTTCAGCCGACGGCGCTCAGTCCAGAGCGCGAAACGCGCCCGCCACGGCCACGCCGTAGACGAGGTGGAATCCCACATCAGGGGCCAGCGAGCTCGGCGGGTACTCCCACACGGGCGGGGCCAGCTTCATGGCGGGCAGCTGAACGAGGCTGGCGCCCCACACCGCCAGGCCGAAGGCCAGCCCGGCGCGCGGCGCGCGCGGGCCAAGGGAGCCGGCCACTAGCCCGTAGACCGCTCCCCAAGAGGTTCCGTAGAGCCAGTGCACGGCGTTGTTCAGGAGGGGGATGCGCGAGTCGGGCACCGGGCCGCGCTGGAGAACTCCCTCGATGATGCGCTTGCCCACCTGCGCCGGCACCGTGCTGTCCTCGCCCCCGGTGGCCTTCAGATAGGCCATCTGGGCTCCGGTCATCGCCGCGTTGCCGGCTACGCCGGCCGCGAGGCCCTTGCCGAGTGTGCCCAGTGGTGTCGTCGTACGCACGGGACTATCTCTTTCCGAGATGCGGATTGCGCAAACCAAGGATCAGAACGCGTACAGCTCGACCCGGTAGCCGTCCGGGTCGAGGACCTGCACTCGCGTGGGGCCGTCCTCCTGCCATTCGGCCTCGCTCACGCCCGCCGCTCGGAAGCGCTCGCGCGCGGCGCGCACCTCGTCCGGGCCGTCCAGCCGAAAGCCGAAGTGGTTGGTGCGGGGCAGGCCGCCGACCGCCACCTCGCCCTCCGACAGCGCAAGGAGCGATCCATCGGCGGAGGCGAGGATCAGCAGGTGTTCGTCCTCGTGCACGCGCTCGTCCAAGGCGAAGTGCTCGCCGTAGAAGGCGGCCGAGCGCTCGCGGTCGGCGACGGTGAGGGCGACGTGGTTCAGTGCCACGCCGCCCATCTTGCCGAACGCTAAGGCGCCGCGCCGATCTGCTTGAGGATGCCCAGCTCGTCCGTGGCTCCCCAGCGTTCCACGATCTTGCCGTCCTCGAAGCGCGCGGTCTGAAGGCCGCGGACCTCGATCTGCTTGCCGGTGGGG
>JACCZR010000055.1 GCA_013695855.1 Thermoleophilaceae bacterium | reverse complement strand
ACGACGTGAAGGTGCTCGTAGTGGGCAACCCCGCGAACACGAACGCGCTCATCGCCCAGCGAAACGCTCCCGACATACCGGCCGAGCGCTTCACCGCAATGACCCGGCTGGATCAAAACCGGGCAATGACCCAGCTCGCCAAGAAGGCCGGGGTCCAGGTGAGGGAGATCCACAATCTCGCCGTGTGGGGCAACCACTCGAACACGATGTACCCCGACGTCTTCAACGCCCGAGTGGGCCCGCAGAACGCCTGGGACGCCGTGGACCGCGACCAGTCCTGGCTGGAGGACGACTTCATCCCGACTGTCGCCGGCCGCGGCGGGGCGATCATCGAGGCCCGTAGCGCCTCCAGCGCCGCCTCGGCGGCCAGCGCCGCCATCGACCACGTGCACGACTGGGTGCTGGGCACCGGTGACCAGTGGGTCTCGATGGCCGTGCCCTCCGACGGCTCCTACGACGTGCCCGAGGGGATCATCTCCTCGTTCCCGGTGACCACGGGGAACGGCTCCTATGAGATCGTCCAGGGAATTGAGCTGAGCGAGTTCTCCCGCGAGAGAATCGACGCCACGGTGAAGGAGTTGACCGGGGAGCGCGAGACGGTGAAGGCGCTGCTGGGGTAGCGGCACGGCCGGTGAGACTCGTCTCGTGGAACCTCAACGGCGCTATGGCCGGTCGCTTCACCAGTCCGGCGTGCCGGGTCAGCCGCGCGGCGGGATGATTCGGATGACCCGGTCGTCTCCGGAGCGGGGCGAGCCCCGGCCGTCGCGGTTGCTCGTCAGGACATAGAGGCTTCCGTCGGGCGCCTCGACGACCGTGCGAACCCGCCCGAAGCTGCCCCGGAACAGAGCTTGGTTGCGGGTCACCCGCCCGCCGCGGCCGAACGACAGCTTCCGGATCTGCTGACCGCGTAGCGCACCGAACAGGAAGTCGCCGGTCCAGCGCGAGCCGCGCTGGCTCACGAAGGAGCCCCCGGACGGGGCGATCGAGTTGCCGTAGACGGCCAGCGGGGAGGTGAAGCCCGAGCGCTTCTCCCTGCCCCGCAGCACCGGCCAGCCGTAGTTGCCGCCCCGGCGGATGTGGTTGACCTCGTCGTCGCCATCGGGCCCGTGCTCGGTGGCGATCAGCCGCCCGGTTTCGGGCTGCCAATCGAAGCCCTGCGGGTTGCGGTGCCCCTTCGAGATCACGCGGGGCCGCCCGCCGCGCCCACGGTACTGGCGCGGCGAGAGCGAGAGGAACTTGCCGTTCAGGGAGCTGCTGTCCTGGGACAGGCCCGGAGCAGCCTTGTCGCCGGTGGTGAAATACAGCTTGGCGCCTGGGCCGAAGTGCACCCTGCCGGCGTCGTGGATGGCGTTGGCGCCGATGCGGCCCACCAGCGTGCGCCGGCTGCGCAGCCGACCGCCGACGAAGCGGTACCGGAGCAGCTGGGCCGCGCCGCCGACGGTGCGGAAGAGGTAGACGAAGCGGTTGCGCCGGAACGCCGGGTCGACCGCCAGCCCCAGCAGCCCGCCCTCGCCACCCCCGACGCGCAGACGGCCGGCGACGCGACGGCTCAGCCGGCGCTGCTTGGTCATGAAGCGGACGCGGCCGGGGCGTTCGGTGATCAGGGCGCTGCCGTCGGGCAGGAAGGCGATCTCCCAAGGGGAGACCAGGCCGCCGGCGACCGTACGCACCTGCGGGCCGCCGTTAACGCGCACCGGGGCGGCGGCGCTCGAGGAGGCGGTGGCAGCGGCCAGCGCGGCTGCCGCAAGAGTCAGGGTGATTCTCCGTTTGGTCAACTCGCTACCCGCGCGGCGGAACGATTCTGACGATACGGTCGTCTCCCGGACGCGCCGAGGAGCCGCTTCGGTTGCTGGTGAGGGCGTAGAGCGCGCCGTCGGGGCCTTCGACGACCGTGCGCACGCGTCCGAACTGCCCCTCGAACAGCGCCTCGTTTCGCACCACGCGCCCGCCGCTGAAGCTCAGCCGGCGAACCTGCTGGCCGCGCAGGGCGCCGACGAGGAAGTCGCCGCTCCAGGCCGATCCGCCCCGGTGGACGAACGTCGCGCCCGACGGAGCGATCGCCTCCGGGTAGACCACCAGCGGCGAGGTCAGGCCCGGAGCGCCCTGGCTGCCGCGGATGAGGGGCCAGCCGTAGTTGCGCCCGCGGCGGATTACGTTGATCTCGTCGTCACCGTCGGGGCCGTGCTCGGTGGCGAAGATGGTCCCTCTGCGCGGGCTGAAGTCGAAGCCCTGCGGGTTGCGGTGCCCGCTGGAGACGATCGAAGGCCGCCCGCCGCGGCCCAGCGTTTGACGCCGTGTGAGCGACAGGATCTTCCCGTTGAGTGAGGCGGGATTCTGGGCGCTGCTCGGCTCCGCGCTGTCGCCGGTGGTGAAGTAGAGGCGTCGCCCCGGCCCGAAGCGAACGCGGCCGGCGTTGTGGATGGTGTTGACGCTGATGCCGGAGACGAGCGTGCGCCGGTTGCGCAGCTGCCGCCCGACGAAGCGGTAACGCACGAGCCGACCGTCACCGTCGGCGGTGCGGAAGAGGTAGACGAACCGATTGCGCCGGAAGCCCGGGTCCACCGCCACGCCGAGCAGGCCGCCTTCCCCGCCCGATACCTGGAAGCGGCCGACCGCCCGGCCGCTGAGCCGGCGGCGCTTGGTGACGAATCGGAGCCGCCCGGGGCGCTCGCTGACCAGCGCGCTGCCGTCCGGCAGGAAGGCCATCTCCCAGGGGATCTCGAGCCCCCGGACGATCGTGCGCACCACCGGTGGGCCGTCGGTGCGCACGGGGACGGCCGCGGCGGCGTCAACGGCGGGCACCACAACGGCAACGGTGGGCACCACAAGGGCGAGCGCGGTGGCGAGGGCAAGTCTCCTCAGGGTCACGGCGGTGAGAACACCGCGGATAGGTCGGAGTCCCGGCCCAAGAGCGGAACTGGCATCTACGCCTAAGCCGCTACGTAGCCACGACCTTCCTTCTTGACCGCGCCGTCGCCCTCTAGCTCGTTCATCACGCGGTACATGTAGTTGGGGTGCTTGACGCCGAGCTTCTCGGAGAGCTCGCGCACCGACACGCCGGGCTGCTGGCGAACCGCCGCGAGCGCCTGCTGCGCCCGCGTTCCTCCCTGCCGGCGCCTGCGGCGCCGTCCGTTGCCCGAGCCCGACGAGGCCGAGCCACGCGGGCGGCCCGGGCCGCGCTTGGCGGGGGTGTCCAGACCTTCGAGGGCGGCCTTGGCCCGCTCGAGCTTGAGGTACTCCTCGTGGAGCGGCTTCAGCTCCTTGAGCCTGGCGGCCATTGCCTGTAGTTGGTCTTGCAGGAAGTCAGTCATACGAATAACTGTAACAACGCAACCCTCCGCGAAGCAACACGTCACACCGTCGGGAAGGCGATTCTCGTCAGAACTGCGACGTAGATGTCACGTGCCTATTCAACTAACTTCTTCAGGTTCTTCAGAGACTTGTCGAGCTCCCCTGCGGTCACGCGCTTGACCGCCGGACCGGCCATGCGCCCCAGCGGGCCTCCGGGCAGGTCGAACTCGTTGAGGTACGAGAAGCACGTGCCGCCGTTCTCGGGCTCGAACTCATACACCACCTTGGCCTTGGACCGCATGGGACCCTTGCCCTCCCACACCGCCCTCTGGGGGGTGTTCTCACTCACCTTCCAGGTGACCTTGAACCGTGAGCCGGCGAGCTTGAGGCACTGGGTGAGCTCCGAGCCCTTCTGGAGATTCCCGCTGGGGGCGTCCTCGAGGCTCTGGTGGATCGACACCCAATCCTCCAGCTGCCGGGGATCCATGACCACTTCACGAACGC